>NZ_JBNFNZ010000031.1:0-12003 GCF_057364525.1 Aeromicrobium sp. PFPM2_SD2 | reverse complement strand
GCCGAGCCCGAGCAGCGCGTCGCGACGCACTGCCGGCACCGCCGGCGCCGAGCAGCACGACGTCCTCGGTGGACGCGCCGGGCAGGCCGGTGGTGAACGCGGTCGCGAAGCCGGTCACGTCGGTGTTGTGCCCGATCGCCCGTCCGTCGCGCAGCAGCACGGTGTTGACCGCGCCCAGCGCAGCGGCGCGGGGGTCGACCTCGTCGAGGTTCGGGAGCACCAGCTGCTTGCACGGGTGGGTGACGTTGAACGCGTCGTACCCGAGCCGGCGGCCCTGCACGAGCAGGTCGCCGACGGCCTCGGCGGGCAGGCCCAGGGTCGGCAGGTCGATCGTCCGGTACACGTAGTCCAGGCCGAGGGCCTTGGCCTCTGCCATGTGCAGCGGAGGAGTGAGGGACGGTCCGACGCCGGCGCCGATGAGGCCGACGAGGAACGGGTGAGACATGAGCGCTCCGAGTAATGAACTAACTGGTACGTTCGTGAAGTAGATCACGCCCGTCGCAGGACGTGTCAAGTGGGGAGTCGGAGAGCGGGTCAGGCGCGGGTGCCGGCGGTGAGCCAGGAGACGACGACCTCGCCGATCATCGAGCGCAGGTGGTCGCGCTCGTGCGGCGCCTGCAGGTCGCGGCCGAACAGGTGGCCGAACGTGTGCTGGTTGGCCACCTGGAACACGCAGTACGCGCTGATCACCAGGTGGACGTCGACCGCGTCGACGTCGGCGCGGAACACCCCGGCCTCGCGACCGCGCGCCAGCAGGTCGTCGAGCAGCGCGACGGCCGGGTTGCCCAGCTCGCGCAGCGAGTCGATCTGGCGCATGAAGCCGCCGTGGTGGATGTTCTCGATCGACACCAGGCGGATGAACGCGGGGTTCGCGTTGTGGTGGTCGTAGGTGAGCTCGGCCAGGCGGCGCACCGCGTCCACCGGCTCCAGGTCGCCGACGTGCAGCTCCTGCTCGGCGCGCCGGATGCCCAGGTAGGCGTCCTCGAGGACCGCGCGGTACAGGCCCTCCTTGCCGCCGAAGTAGTAGTAGATCATCCGCTTCGTCGTGCTGGTGCGCTCGGCGATCTCGTCGACCCGGGCACCGGAGTAGCCGTCCTGGGCGAAGACCTCGGTGGCGACGCGGAGCAGCTCGGCGCGGGTGCGCTCGGCGTCGCGCTGACGCTCGGGCCTGGTCTCGGTCACGCCCCGAGCCTAGTGGTCGCCGGCCGGCGGCGGAGCCGATCGTGGCTGACAACGAACGAACCAGACCGTACATTGGTCCGGACGGAAGGAGTCGGCATGCGCACCTCGGTGGCCACGGTCTG
The DNA here is from genome assembly GCF_057364525.1 of Aeromicrobium sp. PFPM2_SD2. Classification (NCBI taxonomy): domain Bacteria; kingdom Bacillati; phylum Actinomycetota; class Actinomycetes; order Propionibacteriales; family Nocardioidaceae; genus Aeromicrobium; species Aeromicrobium sp. PFPM2_SD2. The sequence goes on along the minus strand of NZ_JBNFNZ010000031.1, from coordinate 10,699 downwards.
CCTCAGCGGCAGCCTCGTCGACAAGATGCACGCCTGCGCGGACGCCGGGTTCGACGGCATCGAGGTCTTCGAGCCCGACCTGGTCGCCAGCGACCACTCGCCCGAGGAGGTCCGCGCCCTGGCCGACCGGCTCGGGCTGACGCTCGACCTGTACCAGCCGTTTCGCGACTTCGAGGGCGTCACGGACGAGCTGCTCGAGGACAACCTGCGCCGCGCCGAGGCCAAGTTCGCGCTCATGAACCGGCTCGGCATGGACACCGTGCTGGTTTGCTCGAACGTGGCGACGGCGACCGTCGACTCCGACGAGGTGAGCGCCGCCCAGCTGCGTCGGCTCGGCGACCTGGCCGAGCGGTACGACGTCCGCATCGCGTTCGAGGCGCTGGCCTGGGGCCGGTTCGTCGACGACTACCGGCGCGCGTGGCGCATCGTCGAGCTGGCCGACCACCCCCGCGTCGGGGTCTGCCTGGACTCCTTCCACATCCTGTCGCGCGGGCACGACCCGGCCGAGATCGAGAAGATCCCCGGCGACAAGATCTTCTTCCTCCAGCTCGCCGACGCGCCCGCGCTGTCGATGGACGTCCTGTCGTGGTCGCGCCACCACCGGCTGTTCCCGGGGGAGGGCTCGTTCGACCTGGCCGGCTTCCTCGCCCACGTGCTGCGCGCCGGGTACACCGGGCCGTTGTCGCTGGAGGTCTTCAACGACACGTTCCGCCAGACCGACGTCCGGCGCACCGCCCGGCACGCCCTCCGCTCGCTGGTCTGGCTCGAGGACGCGGCCGGACGCCTGGTCGAGGGCCGCGACGACCTCGACCGGCTGCCGCCGGCGTCCGCCCCGCAGGGCTACGACTTCGTCGAGGTGAAGGCCGAGGACACGACGGACGTCGAGGTCCTGCTCGGCCAGCTCGGCTTCACCTTCCGTGGCCGGCACCGCACCAAGCCGGTGCGGCTGTGGTCGGCCGGCGACGCGCGGGTCGTGCTCAACGAGCAGCAGGCCCGCGACGAGCGCCCGCACCTCGCCGCGGTGCGGCTCGCGGCGCCGACCCCGCGGCGACGGCCGAGCGCGCGCACGTGCTCATGGCCCCGGCCGTGCACCGGCGCACGTACGCGTCCGAGGTGCCGCTGCAGGCGTTCGGTGCCCCCGACGGCACCGGGGTCTTCCTCGGCGAGGCCACCGACGGCGAGCCGGCGTGGGTGGCCGAGTTCGAGGGTGGCGACGAGGTCGGGCCGAGCGCGGTCACGCGGGTCGACCACGTGAACCTGGCCCAGCCGTGGGCGGACTTCGACGAGGCCGTGCTGTTCTACACGTCCGTCCTCGGCCTGGACGCCGGGTCGGGCACCGAGGTCGCCGGTCCGCAGGGACTCGTGCGCAGCCAGGTGATGCGGACGCCCGACGGCTCCGTGCGCATCCCGCTGAACGTCGCCCCGTCCGGCTCGGCCGACTACGCCCAGCACGTCGCGTTCGCCTGCGACGACGTGGTCGCGGTGGCCCGCCGGGCCCGGGAGGCCGGCATGTCGTTCCTGCCGGTGCCGCGCAACTACTACGACGACCTCGCCGCCCGCTACGGGCTGCCCGACGCCGTCGTCGACGAGCCGGTCACCATCACGCTGACCGGCCAGGGCGTCGCCCCGGCGGGCGCCGGCCACCTGCTGGTGCGCGCCGGCCGGTTCAGCCGCGCCACCGTCGTCGTGGTCTACGAGGGCTCGGCCACCTGGACCGAGAACATCGAGGTCGTCCTCGAGGACGGCGCCGACCTGACCTTCGTGACGATCCAGGACTGGGCCGACGACGCCGTCCACGTCGCCACGCAGCACGCCCGCATCGGGCGCGACGCGCACCTCAAGCACGTCGCGGTCACGCTCGGCGGCGACGTCGTGCGGGCCAGCACGTCGGCCGACTACCAGGGCACCGGCGGCGACGTCGACCTGCTCGGCATCTACTTCGCCGACGCCGGCCAGCACATCGAGCACCGCCTGTTCGCCGACCACACCGCGCCCAAGACGCGCAGCAACGTCGAGTACAAGGGTGCGCTACAGGGCGACGGCGCCCACACGGTCTGGATCGGCAACGTGCTGATCCGCAAGATCGCCGAGGGCATCGAGACGTTCGAGCAGAACGACAACCTGGTGCTCACCGACGGCGCGAAGGCCGACTCGGTGCCGAACCTGGAGATCGAGACCGGCGACATCGCCGGCGCCGGTCACGCGTCCACGACCGGACGCTTCGACGACCAGCACCTGTTCTACCTGATGAGCCGCGGCATCCCCGAGGACGACGCTCGTCGCCTCGTCGTGCACGGCTTCTTCAACGACATCATCCGCCGCATCGGCGTGCCGGAGCTGGAGTCGCGCCTCGTCGAGGCCGTCGAGCGCGAGCTCGCGGCGACCGTCGGGAGCATCGCGTGACGTTCGTCGAGGCCGCGAAGCTCGACGACGTCGTCGAGGGCAAGGCCCTGGGCCTGATCATCGACGACGTCGACGTGGCGCTCGTGCGCGACGGCGAGAACGTCTACGCCATCTCCGACTGGTGCTCGCACGCGCAGGTGCCGCTGTCCGACGGTGACGTCGAGGGCTGCCAGATCGAGTGCTACCTGCACGGCTCGCGCTTCGACGTCCGCACCGGCGAGGCGCTGAACCTGCCCGCCACCGAACCCGTACCGACCTACCCCACGAAGATCGAGGGAGACACCGTCTGGGTGGATCTCTCCGCGAACAGGAGCTGAACGCACATGGCCACCCTTGAGATCAAGGACCTGCACGTCTCGGTCGAGACCGAGGACGGCGCGAAGGAGATCCTGCGCGGCGTCGACCTCACCGTCCGCTCGGGCGAGATCCACGCGATCATGGGCCCGAACGGCTCGGGCAAGTCGACGCTGGCGTACACGATCGCCGGTCACCCGAAGTACACCGTCACCGGCGGCGAGGTGCTGCTGGACGGCGAGAACATCCTCGAGATGAGCGTCGACGAGCGCGCCCGCGCGGGCCTGTTCCTGGCGATGCAGTACCCGGTCGAGATCCCGGGCGTCTCGGTCGCCAACTTCCTGCGCACCGCCAAGACGGCCATCGACGGCGAGGCCCCCAAGCTGCGCACGTGGGTCAAGGACGTCAACACCGCCCTGGAGCAGGTCGACCTGGACGCGACGTTCGCCCAGCGCAGCGTCAACGAGGGCTTCTCCGGCGGCGAGAAGAAGCGCCACGAGATCGCCCAGCTGGACCTGCTCGACCCGAAGTTCGCGCTGCTGGACGAGACCGACTCCGGCCTGGACATCGACGCCCTGCGCGTCGTCTCCGACGGCGTCAACCGCTACCACGACCGAGGTGACCGCGGCGTCCTGCTGATCACGCACTACACGCGCATCCTGCAGTACATCAAGCCCGACCACGTCCACGTCTTCGTCGCCGGCAAGGTCGCCGAGAGCGGCGGCCGCGAGCTGGCCGACCAGCTCGAGGCCAACGGCTACGACAAGTACGTGAAGGCTGCGGCGGCGACGCGATGACGACCGCCGAGGTGACCGGCTACGACGTCGAGCGGGTGCGCCGGGACTTCCCCGTCCTGGCGCGCCGGCTCGCCGGCGACCTGCCCCTGGTCTACCTCGACAGCGCGAACACCTCGCAGAAGCCGGCGAGCGTGATCGCCGCGGTCGAGGAGCACTACCGGCTGCACAACGCCAACGTGGCCCGCGCGATGCACCAGATCGGCGCGGAGGCCACCGAGGCGTTCGAGGGCGCGCGCGACAAGGTGGCCGCGTTCATCGGCGCGCCGAGCCGCGACGAGGTGGTCTTCACCAAGAACGCCTCCGAGGCGCTCAACCTCGTGGCCCGCGTGCTCGGCGACGCCGGACGCGTGGGTGCCGGCGACGAGGTGGTCATCACCGAGCTGGAGCACCACTCCAACATCGTCCCGTGGCAGCAGCTGTGCCAGCGCACGCGCGCGACGCTGCGCTGGTTCGGGCTCACGCCCGAGGGCCGGCTCGACCTGGCCGACATCGACGCCCTCATCACCGAGCGCACGAAGGTCGTCTCGGTCGCGTGGGTCTCGAACATGCTCGGCTCGGTCAGCCCGCTGGCGACCATCATCGCCAAGGCCCGCTCCGTCGGCGCCCTCGTGGTGGTCGACGCGTCGCAGGCAGTGCCGCAGCTGCCGGTCGACGTCAGCACCCTCGGCGCCGACTTCGTCGCGTTCACCGGGCACAAGATGCTCGGCCCGACCGGCATCGGCGTGCTGTGGGGGCGCTACGACCTGCTCGCCGAGCTGCCGCCCTTCCTGGGCGGTGGCGAGATGATCGAGACGGTCACGATGGAGCGCACGACGTACGCCCCGCCGCCGGCCCGCTTCGAGGCCGGCACCCCGCCGATCGCGCAGGCCGTGGGCCTGGGCGCCGCCGTCGACTACCTGTCGGCGCTCGGCATGGAGAACGTCGCGGCCCACGAGCACGCGATCACCGCCTACGCGCTGGGCCGGCTGCAGGAGATCGACGGCCTGCGGATCGTCGGCCCGACCGAGGCGGTCGACCGCGGGGGAGCGATCAGCTTCTCGCTCGAGGGCGTCCACCCGCACGACGTGGCCCAGCTGCTCGACAGCCGGGGCATCGCGGTGCGCGCGGGCAACCACTGCGCCAAGCCGGCGCACGCCTGCTTCGGCGTGCAGTCCACGTCGCGGGCCTCGTTCTACCTCTACACGACCGAGCAGGAGGTCGACGCCCTCGTGGACGGCCTGCTGCACACCCAGAAGTACTTCGGAGCGTGACCATGGACGTCGACGCGCTGTACCAGGAGATCATCCTGGACCACTACAAGAAGCCCCACGGGGCGGGCCTGCGCGACGGGTTCGACACCGAGGTGCACCACGTCAACCCGACCTGCGGCGACGAGATCACGCTGCGGGTCCACCTGGACGGCGACACCGTCACCGACGTCTCGTACGCCGCCCAGGGGTGCTCGATCAGCCAGGCCTCCGCGTCCGTGCTCAACGACCTCGTCGTCGGGCACAGCGTCGAGGAGGGAATGACCGTGCTGGGCTCGTTCACCGAGCTGATGCAGGGCAAGGGCAAGGTCGAGCCCGACGAGGACGTGCTGGAGGACGGCGTCGCGTTCGCCGGCGTCGCCCAGTTCCCGGCCCGCGTGAAGTGCGCCCTGCTGGCCTGGATGGCCTGGAAGGACGCGGTTGCGCAGGCCGTCACCGACAAGGAGGACGCATGACCGAGCAGCACACCGACCTGCCCGAGGTCGACACCGCGCCGGCCGGCGCCACGACCGCCGACGACGTCACCGAGGCGATGAAGGACGTCGTCGACCCCGAGCTGGGCATCAACGTCGTCGACCTCGGCCTGGTCTACGGCGTCGACGTCGACGAGCACAGCAACGCCGTGCTGTCGATGACCCTCACGTCCGCGGCCTGCCCGCTGACCGACGTCATCGAGGACCAGACGCGCTCGGCGCTCGACGGCATCGTCAACGACTTCCGGATCGAGTGGGTCTGGATGCCGCCGTGGGGCCCGGACAAGATCACCGACGACGGCCGCGAGATGCTGCGCGCCCTCGGCTTCAACGTCTGAGCCACCGCTCGACCGCTGCGACCTCCTCCGGCCTCGCCGGGGGAGGTCGCGTCGCGTCGCCGGCAGGGTGACACGACGCACGACGACACACCGCGCCCCGACCCGTAGACTGGGCCGGTGGACATCATCCGGCTGGAGTGACGTGCGAGCCCCCGCTCGCCTCCTCGTCCTCGCCATCCACGCTCACTGAAGGTTCCTCATGCTCACCGTCTCCGGAGTGGAGCTGCGCTTCGGCGCGCGCGTCCTCATGTCCGACGTCTCGTTCCGTGTCGACAAGGGCGACAAGGTCGGCCTCGTCGGCCGCAACGGCGCCGGCAAGACCACCCTGACCCGCATGCTGTCCGGCGACGGCCAGCCCGCGGCCGGCTCGATCACCAGCACCGGCAAGATCGGCTACCTGCCCCAGGACCCCAAGTCCGGCGACCTGTCGACCACCGCGCGCGACCGCATCCTGGGCGCCCGCGGCCTGGACGACGCCCTCGTCCGCATGCGCAAGGCCGAGCTCGACATGGGCTCGCCCGACCCCGACATCGCCGCCAAGGCGATGCGCAGCTACGCCAACGCCGAGGCCGAGTTCTCCGCCGGGGGCGGGTACGCGGCGGAGTCCGAGGCGGTCACCATCGCCACGAACCTCGGTCTGCCCGACCGGATCATGGAGCAGCCGCTCTCGACGCTGTCGGGCGGCCAGCGCCGGCGCATCGAGCTGGCCCGCATCCTGTTCTCCGACGCCGACACGCTGCTGCTGGACGAGCCCACCAACCACCTGGACGCGGACTCGATCAACTGGCTGCGCGGCTTCCTGCAGGGCTTCTCCGGCGGCCTGGTCATCATCAGCCACGACGTCGACCTCATCGAGGAGACGGTCAACAAGGTCCTGTACCTGGACGCCAACCGGGCCACGATCGACATCTACAACATGGGCTGGAAGGCCTACCTCAAGCAGCGTCAGGCCGACGAGCAGCGCCGCCGCCGCGAGCGCGAGATCGCGACGAAGACCGCCGAGCGGCTCACCGCCCAGGGCAACAAGATGCGGGCCAAGGCGAGCAAGGCCTCGGCTGCCCAGCAGATGCTGCGCCGCGCCGAGCAGCTCATGGCCGGCCTCGAGGACGAGCGTCAGAGCGACAAGGTCGCCAACATCGCGTTCCCCAAGCCGGCCCCGTGCGGCAAGACGCCGCTCATGGCCGAGGGGCTGTCGAAGTCGTACGGCGCGCTGGAGATCTTCGCCGGCGTCGACCTGGCCATCGACCGGGGCAGCCGCGTGGTCATCCTCGGCCTCAACGGCGCGGGCAAGACGACGCTGCTGCGGATGCTCGCCGGCACGCTCGCGCCCGACACCGGCGACGTCATCCCCGGCCACGGGCTGAAGATCGGCTACTTCGCGCAGGAGCACGAGACGCTCGACACGAGCCGCACGGTGCTGGAGAACATGCAGGCCAGCGCGCCGCAGCTCACCGACACCGAGGCGCGCAGCGTGCTGGGGTCGTTCCTGTTCAGCGGCGACGACACGTCCAAGCCCGCCGGCGTGCTGTCCGGCGGCGAGAAGACGCGTCTGGCGCTGGCCAGCCTCATCGTGTCCAGCGCGAACGTGCTGCTGCTCGACGAGCCCACCAACAACCTGGACCCCGCGTCGCGCGAGGAGGTGCTGCGCGCCATCCGCACCTACGAGGGCGCGATCGTGCTCGTCTCGCACGACGAGGGCGCGGTGCGGGCGCTCGAGCCGGACCGGGTGCTGCTGCTGCCCGACGGCGACGAGGACCTGTGGAGCGACTCCTACGCCGAGCTGGTCTCGCTGGCCTGACGCTCGTCGGCGTCCGCGGCCCGACGGGCGGCGCGCCGCTCGCGGCGCTCCAGGACCGACTGACGGCCGAAGTAGACCGCGCCGGTCAGGCCGAGCACGCCGAAGAACCACCACTGCCAGGCGTAGAAGAAGTTCTGCGCCGACGACTCCTCGGGCGCGGGCTCGGGTGCGAGCGACTCGGCGGGGGCCGGGTCCTGCTCCTGCAGCTCCAAAAAGCCCGGGTAGAGCGTGTAGCCGGTGTAGTCGGCCAGGACGCGGCTGGAGACGGCCCGGACCTGGGCGTCCTGCACCGCGATCGCGTTGCCCTCGGCCCCGGTGTCGGGGCGCAGCCAGGCGGTGATCGTCACCTCGCCGCTCGGCGGCTCGGGCACGTCGATGCTGTCGACGTCGTTGTTCGGCACCTGGATCCAGCCCCGGTTGACCAGCACCGCCGTGCCGTCGGCGGTCACCAGCGGCGTCACGACGTCGACGCCGGGCTGCTTGTCGCGGGTGGTGAACCGGACCGTCACCTGCTTGGACGTGTCGTAGGTGCCGGTGACGGTGACCGGACGCCACTCCTCGTCCTTCGCGACCGTGTCGCCGGGGCGCACGAGCGAGTCCAGCGGGACGGGCGGCTCGGCCAGGTAGTGCTGGATGCGGGCCGAGTCGGCGTCGATGCGGTCGTGCTTGTTCCACTGCCACTGGCCCAGCGCCCAGCAGGCCCAGGCCAGGAACGCCACGACGACGACCGCGAGGGTCCAGCGGAGAAAGGTGCGCGCCACGTCTCGACCCTAGGCCGTCCAGGCAAGGACGGACGCCGCGGGTCCGTGCGCGGACGGGTGCTGCTCAGGCTCGGGCCGTAGGGTGAGGGCATGCAGCTCGGGGACCTCCACGGACGTGTCGCGACGGACCTGCGCGTGTCCCTCACCGACCGCTGCAACCTGCGCTGCCAGTACTGCATGCCGGCCGAGGGCCTGGACTGGATGCCGGCCGACGAGACGCTGACCGACGACGAGCTGAACCGGCTCATCGCGATCGCGGTCACCCGGCTCGGGGTCACCGACGTCCGCTTCACCGGCGGCGAGCCGCTGCTGCGCAAGGGCCTGCCCGGCATCGTCGCGGCCACCAAGGCGCTGCCCGGCTCGCCGCGCACGGCCATCACGACCAACGCCCTCGGGCTCAAGCACACCGCGAAGGCACTGGCCGCGGCCGGGCTCGACCGGGTCAACGTCAGCCTGGACACGACCGACCCGGCCACGTTCGCGCGCATCACCCGCCGCGACCGGCTGCACGACGTCCTGGACGGGCTGGCCGCGGCCAAGGACGCGGGGCTGCGTCCGGTGAAGGTCAACGCCGTGCTGCTGCGCGACGTCAACGAGCACGAGGCGCCCGACCTGCTGCGCTGGTGCATGAAGCACGACTACGAGCTGCGCTTCATCGAGCAGATGCCGCTGGACGCCCAGCACGGCTGGACCCGCACCGGCATGGTCACCGCCGACGAGACCCTGGCGATGCTCGGCGAGCACGTCCGGCTCACCCCGCTGGACGGCCGTGGCTCGGCGCCGGCCGAGAAGTTCCTGGTCGACGACGGTCCGCACACCGTGGGCATCATCGGCTCGGTCACGCGTCCGTTCTGCGGCGACTGCAACCGGGTGCGGCTCACCGCCGACGGCCAGGTGCGCAACTGCCTGTTCGCCCGCGAGGAGTCCGACCTGCGCGCCGCGCTGCGCGGGGGAGCGTCGGACGAGGAGCTGGCCGAGCGGTGGGTGGCGGCGATGGCGACCAAGCGGCCCGGCCACGGCATCGACGACCCGGCCTTCCTGCAACCGGCGCGGCCCATGTCGGCCATCGGCGGCTAGCCGCGCTCCTGGCCCGCGCTGCCTCGTGACGCATCCTCCTGCGTCCTGGCTGCCCCGGCGACCCGAACGCAGGAAGACCGGGACGGGCCGGTACGGATCTTCCGGCGTCGTGGTCGTCCCAGCGACCCGAACGCAGGAAGATGCGTCCTCCGAGCCGTCCGGAAGCGAGTGAGGTCGGGCTAGCGGGCCTCGGCCTCGTCGGCCGGCACGGTCTCGCGCCAGAACCCGCGGGCGTCGAGGAAGCCCTGGAGCGAGTCGGCGTGGTCGGGGCACGCCATCCAGACCTTGCGCCGGTCCGGCGTGTGGATCTTGGGGTTGTTCCACTGCAGGCCGACGGAGGCCGGCGCGGCGCACCCCTTGGCCGAGCAGGTCAGCGGCTCAGGCACGCGGTCCCTCGATCTGGGGCCGGTCCTCGGGACCGAACGGGCTCGGGCCGGCCCCCTTGCGCCGCACGCCGGCGTTGGCCATGACGACCGCGACGTAGGGCAGCACGATGGCGGCGACCATGAGCAGCAGGGCGACGAGCAGCCAGTCCAGCCAGGTGGCCGCGAGCACCGCGAGCACGAAGCAGACCGAGCGGATGCCCATGGACAGCGCGTAGCGCTTCATGCGTCCGTCGAGCTCCTCGGTGTGGGGCACGCTCGCGGTGGTGATCGACTGGACCTCGTCGTGACGACGGCCCCGGCTGCGTTCCATGCTGCCAGCGTACGCCGGGCCTCCGCACGGCATGATGGGGCGCATGAGCGATCGCACCTACCGAGTCACCGAGATCGTCGGCACGTCCCCCGAGGGCGTGACCGAGGCCGTGCAGAACGGCATCAAGCGCGCCGGGCAGACCCTGCGCCACCTGGACTGGTTCGAGGTCGTCGGCATCCGCGGCCAGATCGTCGACACCGAGGTGTCGCACTACCAGGTGACGATGAAGCTCGGCTTCCGGCTCGAGGACGACGAGTAGTCGCTACTCGGTCGTCCCGAACCGGCGCAGCAGCGCCGCCGTCGCCGCCAGCACGGTGATGGCGCCGCCGTACACGTACGCCGTCGTCTCGAGCCCGAGGTGCGGGACGGCGAACCCGGCGGCGACCGCGGGCAGGCCGAACGCGACGTAGCTGAGGACGAACACCGACGCGAACAGCTCGCCGCGCTCGGCCGGCCCGACGGTCGGGGTCACCGAGCGCATGACGCCCATGAACGCGGTGCCGAACCCGGTGGCCGCGACCGCGACCGCGGCGACGAACCAGCCCAGGCTGTGCGCGGCGAGCGTGGCCAGGGTCAGCACGGTGCCCACGGCGAGCGCGGTCGTGCCGTAGAGCGTGAGGGTGCGCGGCGTCCGCGAGCGCAGCAGGAAGGCGGCCAGGGCGCCACCGCCGGTGAGCACGCTGACGACCAGGCCCTGGGCCAGGTGGCTCTCGCCGCCCAGCTCGCCGATGAGCGGCGCGCCGAGCGAGAGGTACAGGCCGCCGGTGGCCCAGCCGGCGACGATGGCCGGGGTGCTGCGCAGGAACGCCGCCCGG
>NZ_JBNFNZ010000030.1:0-12012 GCF_057364525.1 Aeromicrobium sp. PFPM2_SD2 | reverse complement strand
CGCTCGCCGCGGCGCTCGTGCTGGCGGCCGGCATGGCCTACGTCGTGCGGCCGTGGACGAGCCCGCAGGGCTGGGCCGGCGAGTGGAGCTGGCCTCAGTGGCTGGTGCTGGCCGGCTTCGGGGTCGTCGCCGCGTCGCTCGTGCGCGCCCACGGCGCCCGGACGTCCTTGAGCCGCATCGCCGGGCGCTCGACGAGCCGGTAGGCGACCTCCGACACGACCAGGGTGATCGCGACGGTGAGCCCGAGCAGCGCCCAGCCGTTGCCGGTGAACACCGGGGCGTCGAGCACGTGGGCCGCCAGGTGCAGCACGAGCAGGTGGACGCAGAAGATGCTGTACGAGATCAGGCCGAGGTGGCGCAGCCACGGGTGGGCCAGCACGTTCGCGTACGCGGTGCCGCGGTCGGGGCCCAGCGCGGACGGCAGCACGACGAGCCCCGCGATCGCGGCGTAGAGCAGGTTCTTGGTCACCGACTCCGTGCCGGTGGCCGGCAGCAGCGACGTCGGGCCGGCGACCGGCGTGCAGGCGACCGCGAACAGGGCGGCGGCCATCGTCCAGCACGTGCCCGGGAGCTCGGCCAGCACCCGCAGCGAGCCGAACGCGTCGGGCCGGCGCTGGTGCTCGAGCTGGACGACGGCCAGGGCCATGCCGACGGCGAACCAGGACAGGTACGCGGGCAGCCACTGGTTGGCGCCCGTCCAGCGTCCGGCCAGCTCCAGGGTCCAGACGACGTTCGCGGCGACCAGCAGCGCGAGGGCGGCCAGCGCCCAGCGCGGGCTCCAGCCACGGCGGCGGGCGACGAGCGCGGCCACGAGCATCCCGAACGGCAGCACGGCGTAGAACGCCACCTCGGTGGACAGGCTCCACAGGTGCGTCAGCCCGGCCGGCAGGCCGCCGTCGTGGTACAGCTCGGTGAGCGTCAGGTTGCGGATCCACGGGCCGACGCCGAGGCCACGGTTCTCCTCCAGCACGAGCAGCGCCAGCACGGTCACGATGACGGCCATCGGCACGATGCGCAGCGCCCGCTTCCAGGCGTACCGGCCGATGCGCGGCAACCGGCGTCCGTCCTGCATGGCGCTCAGGAACGGACGCCCGAGCAGGAAGCCGGAGAGCACGAAGAAGAACGCCACGCCGATGTCGAGGCGGGCGGTCGCGGCGCCCAGGTACCCCTTCGGGTACCAGCCGGCCCAGAACGACACGTGCGTGACGACCACCGCGAGGGCGGCCAGCGCGCGCAGCGAGTCGAGCCCGGGGAAGTAGCGCCGGGGCAGGTCGATCGGGGCGGCGGTCACTGCTCCTCCTCGGGGACGTCCAGCGGCGCCAGGAAGCCGACGTTCAGGTTGTCGACGCACAGCGTCGTGCCCGGAGCCGGCGTGAGCGTGACGGTGTCGTAGGCGCCCTGGGTGCGAACGTACGCCGTGTGCGGGCCCCGCTCGACCGGGAGCTCGGTCTCCGTGCGTCCGGCCGAGACGGTCATGGTGCCGTCCTGCGCGCCCAGGTAGCTGATCGTGAGCCAGAAGTCGAAGTCCAGCACGGGGACGATCCGGATCTCGGTGGTCTCCCGCACGGCGTACCCGCAGGCGCCGTCGGGCCCGGGCTGGGTGCGCGGCACGTCGGGGATGGTCGCGGGCCGCAGCCGGCCGCGGTCGTCCAGCATCTTCAGGTCGGTGCCCTGGTCGACGACCTGCACCCGGTCACCGAGGGGAGACAGCAGGCGGGAGACGAGGTTGGCCGGGAAGCCCGCGGCCCAGAGCACGGAGTCGGGCACGGGCGTGTCGGGGATCTCGACCGGCTCGGCGGTGAGCCCCTCGGTCGCGTTGGCGATCCACTGCTCCTGCGGCATCTGCTCGGGGTCGTGCCACGGACGGGCGTACGCGAACGACGACCAGAGGGACCCCGCGAGGACGACCGCGAGACCGGCGGCGACCCAGCGGCGTCCGACGTGCAGGTCGAGGACGACGGGGGTCCGCGGCTCGCTCGAGCCCACGGCCCCGCGGACCGGGAGCAGGGCCAGGCCGAGGCACAGTGCCACGACGCCGGACAGGTCGGCGAAGTAGCGCAGCTCGAGCGAGGCCGACGCGACGCCGAAGTCGCCCGCGCGCCCGGCGCCGACGAGCACGGCCGAGGCCAGGGCGTAGACGGCCAGCACGAGGATGGCGAACCAGGCACGGCGGCGGCGCAGCACGGCGACGAGGGCCAGCATGCCGAGCACGAGCCAGGAGAGCGCGACGAGGGAGGCCGGCGTGTCGACGAACAGCCGGGGACCGACGCCGCCGGCCTGGTTGAGGGACGTCCACACCCACGGGCCGCCGAGCATGGACGGCGCCAGCGACGTGGTGAGCGACAGGTCGATGGTGTCGGCCAGCACCTGCAGGTCCGGACGGCCCGTGCTCGGGACGGTGGTCAGGTACGTGACGAGGTAGCCGGCGGTCACCACGCCGTAGGCCGTCCACGCCTGCCAGTAGTCGACCAGCGCCCGCCACGGGCGACGCAGGAGCCCGCCCTCGGCGAAGTACAGGACGGCGACGAGCACCAGCAGGACCGGCACGAGCAGGCCCTTGGTGTAGCTGCCGAGCGCGAGCGCGAAGAACACCGTGGCCATGACCAGCGCCCAGCGGCGTCGCTCGCGCAGGTAGACGACGTGGGCCGCGAGGCAGGCGTAGAGCGCCGCCTGGTGCGGCAGCTGGTTCACGACCGCCGCCCACCACACGACGGTGGGGAACGACATCGGCAGGAACAGGAACGCGCCGAGCGGCACGAGGATGCCGGGCCGGTCGCCGAAGAACGTCCGGAGCATCCACCAGCAGGCCAGGCTCGCGAGCAGCTGCAGGATGAGGATCTCGGCGACCGCCGCCGTCCACGAGAAGGCGCCCACGGCGCCGACCAGCGTGGTGAGCCACAGGCCGAGCGGCATGAGGTGGATGTTGTGCGGCGAGAACAGCCAGTCCGTCGTGGCCTCGCCCCGGGCGACCGTGCCCAGGAAGATGAAGTCGTCGGCGTAGAACCAGCTGCCCGCCACGGCCCAGCCGCGCAGGACGAGCTGGAGGGCGATCATCGCCCACGCGACGAGGACGACGCGCTCGCCGGTGGACAGGGCCGACCAGGTGCGGCGCACCCGTGCGGTGACGCGCCTCATCGGGCGTCCTCCAGCGGCACGACGTCGCCGACGCGGACGGTGTCGACGCACACGGCGCCGCCGGTCTCGGACTGGATGGTCACGTCGGTGAACGCACCCTGCGTGGCCACGAACATGGAGTGCAGCCCTTCCTCGACCGGCACGCGGACGACGGTGTCGCCGGCGGCCACGACGACGGTGCCGTCGGCGGACGACAGGTAGTCGACCTGCATCCAGAACGGCAGGTCGAGCACCGGCGACACCGGGATCGTCTCCTGCGGGCTCACGAGGTAGCCGCAGCCCTCCACCGCGCCGGGGCGGGCCCGGCTGTCCCCGGTGACCCGCGCCAGCTGGATGCGTCCGTCGTCGTCGATGATGCCCAGGTCGGTCCCGGCGCTGACCGCACGCAGGCGCGGCGCCAGCGACGCCAGCTTGTGCGACGGCCGGTTGAACGGCGCGATGACGGGGTTGCCGATCACCGGCGGCAGGGGAGCGTCGACCACCTGCACCGACCGCTCGTCACGACGGTCGAGGTCGTCGAGCAGGTTGTTGACGAAGCTGCGCTCGGGGAACGAGGTGGAGTCCCACCGGTCGTGCCACGGCAGCGTGTAGGCGACCGACGAGCCCAGCGAGCCCACCACGACCACGCCGGCCAGCCCGACGAGCGCCGGCCGGGGGAGGCGCAGGAGCAGGTACGGCTCGGGCCGGGGTCCGGGACGTCGCAGCGCACCGCGGATCGGCATGATCACGGTGCCGAGCCCGAACGCCAGCAGCGCGGCCACGTCGGAGAAGTACCGGATCTCGCGGGCGCTCACCTGGCTGCCGAAGGTGCCGGCGCGCCCGGCGTAGACCAGCAGGGCGGACACGAGCACGTACGGCACCAGCAGCCAGGCCGCCTGCAGCGCGTCGTGGCGGCGGCCCCACACGTAGAAGACCAGCGCCGCCAGCACGAGGGTCGCCACGAGCACGAGCAGCAGCGGGGCGTCGGTCAACGACTGGGGCGCTCCGCCGACCACGAGGTCGGGGCTGCCGCGGTAGACCTGAGGGACGCAGTCGGACGCGGCGACGAACGGGTCGATGCCGCCGGTCCACAGCCGCCACGACCACGGACCGCCGAGCACGCCGGTGACGACCGTGTCGAGCACCGACGTGGTCATGGCGGAGGGGAGCTCGCAGCTCTGGCGCGGGGCGGCGCCCGTCTGCACGGACCACCAGGCGACGGCGTAGCCGATCGACACCACGACGTACATCAGCCAGGCCGGCCAGCTGCGCGCCAGCGTGCGCAGCCGGTCGCGCCACGGACCGCGGGTGAACCAGACGACCGAGATGCCCAGGAGCACCGGGACGATGAGCGCGGCCTTGAGGTAGCTGCCCACCCCGAGGACGACGAACAGCGTCGCGACGATCGCCCACCGCACCCGACCGGTGCGGGCGTACGTGACGTGCGCGGCGATCGCGCCGAACAGCGCGACGTGGTGGGGGAGCTGGTTGATCGCCACGGACCACCACACGCTCGCGGCGACCGTCATGGGCGTGACGAGGTAGAAGGCCAGCGGCACGAGGATGCGCAGGCGGTTGCCGAACACCACGCGCAGCATCCACCAGCAGGCGAGCGCGGCGAGCGCCTGCAGGACGACGATCTGCGTGGCCACGACGGACCAGTCGAGCCCGGCCCAGCCGACCGCCTTCACCAGCAGGAACGACACGGGCATGAACAGGCTGAAGTGGCTGTGGAACAACCAGCCGAAGTCGTCCATGCCGAGCGTGACCTGGCCGATGAAGATGTAGTCGTCCCACATGAACCACGAGCCGGAGGTCATCCAGCCGCGCAGCACCAGGTGGAGGGCGATCATCAGCAGGGCCAGGGCGGTGACGACGCGGCCACGGGACCAGCGGCGCAGCGCGGCGCCGCCGACCCGCGAGGCGAGCCGGCGGACGGGGGCCTGCGTGCTCGTGCTCACGACGTCCCCTCCTCGGCGGTCAGGGCGCCGACCCGGATGGCACTGACGCACAGCACCTGACGTTCGGCCGGCCAGATGGTGACCTCGTCGTAGGCGCCGCTCGTGCGGACGAACGCGCGGCGCTCGCCCGGCTCGAGCCGCAGTCCCGTGCGCTCCTTGCCGGCCACCACGGCGACGTCGCCACCGACCAGGGTGGAGTAGTCGATCTGGACCCAGAAGGTCGAGTCGATGATCGGAACGATCGGGATCGTGAGCGGCTCGCCACCGGATGTCTCGTAGGCGCAGCGATCGGGGTCACGGGCGCTGCGCGGCTCGTCCGCCACCTCTGCAGGGGCGAGGCGCCCCTCGCCGTCGAGCAGGTTCAGGTCGACGCCGGCGCGGTGCACCTCGAACCGGTCACCGAGCGGAGCGAAGTACTCGCGCAGGAGCGTCCGGTGCCCGGCGATCGCCGGGACGATGGTCGGCGGCATGTCCGCGTCGGCGAGGCGCGCCTCCTCGTCCTGGACGGTCTCGATCGCAGTCTGCGTGAAGGCGCGTTGGTAGAAGTCCGAGTGCCACGTTCGCAGGCTGGAGAACGACGAGACTGCGGCGCCGACGACGAGAACGGCGGCCAGCGCCATCACGGCCCTCCGCGGTGGAGTCGCCGTCAGCAAGGGGTCCCGGCGGGTGCTCGACGATCCGGGGAGCCCGGGCACCGCCATCCAGACCAGGCCGACGACCAGGACCGCGAGGGGGGCGCTGTCGGCGACGTACTGGATGGACTGGCCCACGTACCGGCCGCCCAGGAACGTGAGGAGGAACGTGCGTCCGACGTAGATGAAGAACCACGACATCCCGAGGTACACCGGTAGCAGCAGCAGCGGCTGCCAGGCGCGGTGGCGGAGCAGGACCGCGGCTCCCGCCGTGCCCACGAGCACGACCCAGCCCAGGACGACGAGGGACGACGGCGGGTCGCCGTAGACGATCGGTCCGCCGGTGAGCTCGGTCCACCTCCACGGACCGCCGACCAGAGACGGTCCGAAGGCCCGCACGATCCCGTTGTAGACGAGCTCGACCAGGCTCCCGCCCGTCGGGCTCCCGGGAGTGCGGTTCGAGAGGTAGACGACCAAGAACCCGACCGTCGGGACGGCGTAGAGCACCCATGCGCGCCAGTGCTGGCGAATCGCCAGTCCCGCGCGACGCGCAGGGCTGCCGCTGCCGATCAGGAGCATGCTCAGGAGTGCCAGCATCGGCACGAGAAGGATGGACTTGGAGTACGACGTCAGTCCCAGCACCAGGAATCCCGTGGCCAGGAGCGCAGTCCGCCAGGTGCGACGACGCATGTGCAGCACATGGGCGCCGAGCAGGCCGAAGGCGGCGGCCTGGTGGGGGACCTGGTTGATCGCGACGGCCCACCACGGGATGGAGGGCATCGTCAGGGCGCTGAAGAGGTAGAGCGCGAGCGGAACCAGGATGCCGGGCCTGTTGCCGAAGACGACCCGGAGCATCCACCAGCACAGCAGCGAGGCGATCAGCTGCATCACGCCGATCTCGACGACCACGGCCGTCCACGGGTACGCCCCGAAGAGCGTGACGACCCGGACGAGGAGGAAGGACAGGGGCATGAAGTGGCCCTGGTACACCTGCAGGTACCAGTCCAGGTCCGCTCGGTCGAGTGCGACGTCCGACAGGAAGAAGTAGTCGTCGGCGTAGAACCAGCTGCCGCTCACCGCCCACGTGCGGAACGCGACCTGCAGGGCGATGAGGACGACCGCGACGACGGTGACGGTGCCGGGTCGCCGGAGGCGCTCGCGCCAGGTGTCTCGGCGCGGCTCGAGGGCACGGCGGGCGCCCGGTCGCTCGTCAGTCACAAGCGCCGATGCTCTCACAGGTGTGTCGTGGAGCACGCAGCAACGGCCGCATCCGTCGAGGGCCGGAAAACCGGTGCCGCAAATCTTGTGTCGAAGGCCACACTGCGACCTTACTCACTGGTACGGTCTGTCCGATCAGTTCTCTGGAGGGAGCCCTCGTGGGTAAGAAGCTCGGCACCGTCGCCATCGTGCTTGGTGCGTTCTTGTTGGTGCTTGCCGCACTGTCGAAGTTCTACATGTACGACCGTCTGGCGGTCGTGCCGCTCAACCAGGAGACGACGAGCATCTCCGCCACGGAGGAGGGCGCCGACGGCACCATCCTCGACATCCCCGGTGGTCTGGTCGAGAAGCAGACCCCGCTGAAGTCCACCCGCACCGTCCAGGGCGACGTCGAGATGAGCAAGGAGGCCAGCGACGAGCTCGACCGCGACATCGCGGTCTGGAAGACGTTCGTCTGCACCGACACGCCCGACTTCGACTGCGGCTCGGGCGAGACCCCGCTGTCCAGCACCTACGACATCGTCGCCTTCGACCGGCACACCGGCGAGGCCGTGAGCTGGGACGGCACCCGCACCGAGAGCAACGGCACCACCGTCCGCGGCGCCTTCGAGGGCCAGTACTTCAAGTTCCCCTTCGACACGAAGAAGAAGGACTACAAGTTCTGGGACGGCACGGTCAAGCAGGCCACGACGGCGGAGTTCGTCAAGGAGACCGAGATCGAGGGGATGAAGGTCTACCAGTTCAAGCAGGTCATCGAGCCCACGAAGACCGGCACGATCGCCGTCCCCGGCAGCCTGGCCGGCGTGTCGAACCCGACCGTCACCGCCGACCGCATCTACTCCAACACCCGCACCCTCAACGTCGAGCCGACCACGGGCGTCATCATCCGCGGCGGCGAGTCGCAGGACGGCTGGCTGGAGTACCAGGGCGAGCGCATCGCCACCACGACCGAGGCGTCGCTGCAGTACACCGACGAGAACGTCAAGGACACGGTCGACGAGTACAAGAGCAAGGTCATGCTGCTCAACGCGATCCAGACCTGGATCCCGATCGGCGGCCTGGTCCTCGGCCTGATCCTGATCGCCGTGGGCATCCTGCTGGTGCTCCGCAAGCGCCCCGAGGGCGGCGAGCGTCGCGCGACCGACGAGCGCGTCCGCACCACCGCCTGACCCACCCGCTCGACGCCCGCCACCCCGTGGTGCGGGGGCCGTCGTCGTTACAGTGAGCGCCATGGTCCACGCCCCCGCTGCGGAGCTCTGCTCCTTCGTCGACGCCTCGCCGACCCCGTTCCACGTCTGCGCCACCGTGCTGGCCGAGCTGGAGGCCGCCGGCTACCGCCAGGTCGACGAGCGCGACCCCTGGCCGACCGAGCCCGGGCGGTACGTGGTGGTGCGCGGCGGCTCGCTCATCGCGTTCTCGACGGTCGGGGCGATTGGTCCGGCGACGCCGTTCCGGGTCGTCGGCGGGCACACGGACAGCCCCAACCTGCGGCTCAAGCAGCACCACGACCGTCAGCCCGAGGGGCTGGGCGTGGTCGCGCTGGAGCCGTACGGCGGCGCGTGGACGCACTCGTGGCTGGACCGCGACCTGGGCGTCGCCGGGCGCCTCGCGCTGCGCGACGGCCGGGTCGAGCTGGTGACGGTCGACGAGCCGGTGCTGCGCGTGCCGCAGCTGGCCATCCACCTGTCCGACGACCGCAAGGGCGTCCAGCCGGACCCGCAGCGCCACCTCGACGCGCTGTGGACGATCACGCCGCAGGGCGGCTTCCTGTCCTGGCTGGCCGCGCAGGCCGGGGTGGACGCCGACGAGGTGCTCGGCTTCGACCTCATGACCCACGACGTGACGCCGAGCCGGCTGGTCGGCACGCGCCGCGACCTGGTGTCGGCGCCGCGGCTGGACAACCAGGGCACGTGCTTCGCCGGCACCCGGGCGCTGCTCGGCGCCCCGGACGTCGAGCGCGTCGTGCCGGTGCTGGCGCTGTTCGACCACGAGGAGGTCGGCAGCACGTCCGAGCGCGGTGCGTTCTCGGACTTCCTGACCGGCGTGCTCGAGCGGGTCGTGCTGCGGCCGGCCGGCGCACCCGCGACGACCTGCACCGGGCGATCGCCGGCTCGGTGTGCGCCTCGGGCGACATGGCCCACGCGACCCACCCCAACCGGCCCGAGCGGCACGAGCCGCTGCACCACGTCGAGCTCGGCGGGGGACCGGTGCTCAAGGTCAACCAGAACCTGCGCTACGCCACCGACGCCGTGGGCAGCGCCGCCTTCGCCCGCGCGTGCGAGCTGGCCGGCGTCCCGCTGCAGCGCTACGTGCACCGCGCCGACCTGCCCTGCGGCTCGACGATCGGTCCGATGAGCGCCGCCCGCACCGGCATGACGACCGTCGACGTCGGCGCCGCGCAGCTGGCGATGCACTCGGTGCGCGAGACGATGGCCGCCGCGGACGTCCCGCTCTACGCCGAGGCGCTGTCGGCGTTCCTCGCGCCGCAGGACTGACGGCGCGCCTGCATTGAGGTATCGGGGCGCCGTCGCGTAGGATTGACGGGCGCCGTGTGCCTGCGCGCCCTCGAAGGGAGCAGGACGCGCTCGTGCCCGTGTCGGGCGAACCTCTCCGACAAGCTCACGAAACCAGGCTTCGACGCACCGGTTCGACGACATCCATCCATCGGAGCATCTCCTATATGACGAGCAGCATCGCACCTTCTGCGGCCCCGCAGGTTGCGGTCAACGACATCGGCAACGAGGACGACTTCCTCGCCGCCATCGACAAGACCATCAAGTACTTCAACGACGGCGACATCGTCGACGGCACGATCGTCAAGGTCGACCGTGACGAGGTCCTCCTCGACATCGGCTACAAGACCGAGGGCGTCATCCCCTCGCGCGAGCTGTCGATCAAGCACGACGTGGACCCCTCCGAGGTCGTCGCCGTGGGCGACTCCGTCGAGGCCCTCGTCCTCCAGAAGGAGGACAAGGAAGGCCGCCTGATCCTGTCCAAGAAGCGCGCCCAGTACGAGCGCGCCTGGGGCGACATCGAGAAGATCAAGGCGGAGGACGGCGTCGTCGAGGGCACCGTCATCGAGGTCGTCAAGGGCGGCCTCATCATGGACATCGGTCTTCGTGGCTTCCTGCCGGCCTCGCTCGTCGAGATGCGTCGCGTCCGCGACCTCGACCCGTACATCGGCCAGAAGCTCGAGGCCAAGATCATCGAGCTCGACAAGAACCGCAACAACGTGGTCCTGTCGCGCCGTGCCTGGCTCGAGCAGACGCAGTCGGCCGTCCGCCAGAACTTCCTGACCGAGCTCCAGAAGGGCCAGGTCCGCAAGGGCGTCATCTCCTCGATCGTCAACTTCGGTGCGTTCGTGGACCTCGGCGGCGTCGACGGACTCGTCCACGTCTCGGAGCTGTCCTGGAAGCACATCGACCACCCGAACGAGGTCGTGCAGGTCGGCGACGAGGTCACGGTCGAGGTGCTGGACGTCGACATGGACCGCGAGCGCGTCTCGCTGTCGCTGAAGGCGACCCAGGAGGATCCGTGGCAGCACTTCGCCCGGACCCACCAGATCGGTCAGATCGTCCCGGGCAAGGTCACCAAGCTCGTCCCGTTCGGTGCGTTCGTGCGCGTCGAGGACGGCATCGAGGGCCTCGTGCACATCTCCGAGCTGGCCGAGCGCCACGTCGAGATCCCCGAGCAGGTCGTGCAGATCAACGACAAGGTCATGGTCAAGATCATCGACATCGACCTCGAGCGTCGTCGCATCTCGCTGTCGCTCAAGCAGGCGAACGAGACCGAGGTCGCGCTGGACGACGACCAGTTCGATCCCACGCTGTACGGCATGACCTCCTCGTACGACGAGCAGGGCAACTACATCTACCCCGAGGGCTTCGATCCGGAGACCGGCGAGTGGCAGGAGGGCTACGACGAGGCCCGCGCCACGTGGGAGAAGCAGTACGCCGAGGCGCACGAGCGCTGGGAGGCGCACAAGCGTCAGATCGCCGACGCCGAGAAGGCGAACCGCGAGGCGGCCGAGACCAGCAACTACAGCTCCGAGCCGGCCGCGCCGGCCGAGGGCTCGCTGGCCTCGGACGAGGCGCTGCAGGCCCTGCGCGAGAAGCTGACCGGCGGCGAGTGATCGCCCCGGCCGCCTAGCGCAGCCGCACGCACGAGGCCCCCGACCGATTGGTCGGGGGCCTCGTCGTTGTCGGGGCAGATGGTCATCGGGGCGGCCCCCACGGGCCGGTGACGTCCTGCCAGTGGGAGCGGGGAGCGGGACGGGTGCCGTACCCGTCGTGGTCGACGACGACGATGCTGAGCGCGATCACCAGCACCGTCGCGAGCAGGAGGAGGAGAATCATCATGGCGGTAATTCTTCGCTCCGCGAGATCCGGCCACCAGTGGCCGGTTTGCCATGGTTCGTCGACTTCCTGCCATGGGTGTGCGACAGTGGTCACATGCGCAAGCGCAAGGTGGCCGTCGTCGTCCAGGACCAGGTCGAGCCGTTCGGGCTCGGCACGCTCGTCGAGGTGTGGGACGAGCCGTACCACCCCGAGGACGACAACCCCCAGTTCGAGTTCGTCATCGTCACGCCCCGTCCAGGCGTGGTGAAGGGCCGCTCCGGCTTCGACCTCGTCGTCGAGCACGGGCTGGACGCGGCCGAGGGCGCCGACCTGGTCGCGCTCGCCCCGCACCACGACTTCCTGACCCACGACCCGGCCGTGCTGGACACGATCCGGTCCGCGCACGCCGCCGGGGCGATGGTCTTCGGGCACTGCTCGGCGGCGTTCACCCTGGGCGCTGCGGGCCTGCTCGACGGCCGCTCGTGCACGACCCACTGGCGCTACGGCGACCGGCTCGCCGCGACGTACCCGAAGGCCGACGTGCGCGCCGACGTGCTCTACGTCGAGGACGACGGCGTCCTCACCGGCGCCGGGTCGGCCGCCGGCATCGACGCCTCGCTGCACCTCATGCGGCGCTGGTACGGCGCCCGGACCGCCGCCACCACCGCCCGGCGCATCGTCGTCCCGCCGCACCGCGACGGTGGGCAGGCCCAGTTCGTCAAGGCGCCCGTGCGGGCCACGCCGGCCGAG
>NZ_JBNFNZ010000029.1:0-12100 GCF_057364525.1 Aeromicrobium sp. PFPM2_SD2 | reverse complement strand
CGCTGCCCGAGTGCGGGCGGCGAGTGGGTGCGGCGGCGACGGCGTGCCCGCGGCCGTGCCCGGCGGACGGGTCGTGCTCTACCTGCACGGCGGTGGCTTCCTCTCCTGCGGCCTGGCCACGCACCGTGCGCTGGTGTCGCGCCTGTCGAGCGAGACCGGCCAGCCCGTCCTCGGCGTCGCCTACGGGCAGATGCCGCGCCACTCGATCGCCGACTCCGTCGCGCACTGCACCGCCGCGCTCGGCTGGCTGCGCGAGCAGGGCGTCCGCACCGAGGACGTCACCCTGGTCGGCGACTCCGCCGGCGGCTACCTCGCCTTCTGCGTGGCGCGCGCCGCCATGGACGCCGGCTGGGGCTCCCCGCGGGCGTCGTCGGCCTGTCCCCGCTGCTCGACCTCGACCCGAGCCGCAAGCTCGCGCACCCCAACGCACGCTCGTGCCACACCTTCTCGGCCGCGGCCATGGCCCGGCTCACGGACCTGGTCGACCACGTCGACACGCGGCTCAAGGTCACCGCTCCCCGGCTCTCCCCCGTCGACATGCGCCTGGACGACATGCCGCCGGTGCTGCTGCAGGTCGGCTCGCGCGAGGTCGTCCTCGCCGACGCCGAGCTCATGGCGAACCGGCTCGCGGCGGCCGGCGTCCCGACCACGCTGCAGGTCTGGGACGGCCAGGTGCACGTCTTCCAGATGGCCGCGTTCCTGCCCGAGGCGCGGCTCGCCCTGCACGAGATCGGCGAGTTCGTCCACGGCCTGGCCCGCCGTCCGGCGCGTCCGGGACGTCCGTCTCGGCCGCGGCGGCGCCGGTCCCGCAGGCCGGCTGACTCGGGGCGCGACGAACCGGGCCGCGCGTTAGCGTGGACGCCAGGAGGCGATTCACCCGTGAGCGACGACCGCATCGACGAGTCCCAGCTGAAGGTCCACGAGCCCAAGGACGCCGCCGCCGGCGTGACCGGCGTGCGGGTCGCGATGGAGCGGTCGTTGTCGCTCATGGGGCCCAAGCGGTCCGCGCAGACCCTGCTCAAGCTCAACCAGCCCGACGGCTACGACTGCATGAGCTGCGCCTGGCCCGACCCGGCGCCCAAGGACCGGCACACCGCCGAGTTCTGCGAGAACGGCGCCAAGGCGGTCGCCTGGGAGGGTGACACCGAGCGGGCCACGCCCGAGCTCTTCGCCCGGCACAGCATCGCCGACCTCGAGGCCCACGACGACATGTGGCTCGAGCGCCAGGGCCGCCTCACGCACCCGATGGTCAAGCGCTCCGGCGGCACCCACTACGAGCCCATCTCCTGGGACGAGGCGTTCCGCGAGATCGCCGCGACCCTGCGCTCGCTGCCGTCGCCGGACATGGCCTCCTTCTACACGTCCGGACGCGCGTCGAACGAGGCCGCGTTCCTGTACCAGCTGTTCGTGCGCGCCTACGGCACCAACAACCTGCCGGACTGCTCGAACATGTGCCACGAGTCCACGAGCATCGCGCTGCAGGAGTCGATCGGCATCGGCAAGGCCAGCGTCACCATCAGCGACGTCTACAACGCCGAGCTCATCATCATCGCGGGGCAGAACCCCGGCACGAACCACCCGCGGATGCTGTCGGCGCTCGAGGTCGCCAAGCGGCGCGGGGCCAAGATCATCGCCATCAACCCGCTGCGCGAGGCCGGGCTGGTGAACTTCCGCAACCCGCAGAAGCCGCGCGGCATCGTCGGGCGCGGCACCGACATCGCCGACCTGCACCTGCCGATCAAGCCCAACGGCGACCTGGCCCTGCTGCAGGCCATCGGCTCCCTGCTCGTCGAGTGGGACGCCCTCGACCACGACTTCATCGACGCCCACACCACGGGCTTCGAGGAGTGGGCCGAGCACGTCCGCGACGTCGACTGGGCCCAGGTCGAGCAGGCCACCGAGCTCACCCGAGCACAGGTCACCGAGGCCGCCCGGATGCTCGCCGCGTCCCGCGCCACCGTGTGGTGCTGGGCCATGGGCATCACCCAGCACCGCAACGCCGTGGCCACGATCAAGGAGCTGTGCAACCTCGCGTTCGCGCGCGGCGACCTGGGCAAGAAGGGCGCCGGCCTGTTCCCGGTCCGCGGCCACTCCAACGTCCAGGGCGACCGCACCATGGGCATCTGGGAGCGTCCGCCGCAGAAGTTCCTGGACTCCCTGCAGGCCGAGTTCGGGTTCGACCCGCCGCGGCACGAGGGCTTGGACACCGTCGACACCATCCGCGGCCTGCGCGACGGCAAGATCGAGTTCTTCATGGGTCTGGGCGGCAACTTCGTCACCGCCTCGCCCGACACCGCGGTCACCCGCGAGGCCATGCGGCGAGCCACGATGACGGTGCACGTGGCCACCAAGCTCAACCGCTCGCACCTGACCTGCGGCGACGTCGCGCTGCTGCTGCCCACCCTGGGCCGCACCGAGAAGGACGTCCAGGCCTCCGGCGAGCAGATCATCACCGTCGAGGACTCGGTGTGCGCCGTGCACGCCTCGCACGGACCGCTCGAGCCGGCCAGCCCGCACCTGCGCTCGGAGGTCGCGATCATCGCCGGCATCGCCGCGGCGACGCTCGCCGACACCGAGGGCGGCGCCGACCGGCACGGCATCGACTGGCTGTCGATGAAGGACGACTACGACATCATCCGCGACCACATCTCGCGCGTGGTCGCCGGCTGCGAGGACTACAACGCCCGCTGCCGCAAGCAGGGCGGCTTCCTGCTGCCCCACCCGCCGCGCGACTCGCGCTCGTTCGAGACGAAGTCGGGCCGCGGCGAGTTCCAGGTGTCGCCGATCGAGGTGCTGCACGTGCCCGAGGGACACCTGCTCATGCACTCGATGCGCAGCCACGACCAGTTCAACACCACGATCTACAGCCCCTCGGACCGCTACCGCGGCATCGAGGGCGGACGCCGCGTCGTGTTCATGCACCGCGAGGACGTCGCCGCGCTCGGCTTCGAGGTGGGCTCGTTCGTCGACCTGCACACGCGGTGGGAGGACGACGACGTGGAGCGATGCGCCGAGCGGTTCCGCATCGTCGAGTACGACGTCCCGCGCGGCACGGTCGGGGCCTACTACCCCGAGGCCAACGTGCTGGTCCCGCTGGACTCGACCGCCCTGGCCAGCAACCAGCCGACCTACAAGTCGGTGGTGGTGTGGCTGACCCCGTCGACCGCGCCCGGCCACGAGGGCGCGGAGGGCGGCGACCAGGACGAGGTCCGCTCCGACGACTCGCACAAGACGCACCCCCAGCCCACGCACCTGTCGTGACCGACTCCTTCGACCTGCAGCGCTTCGTCGACGCGCAGGGCCGCGACGTCCACCAGCGGGTGGTCGACGAGCTCTCCGCCGGGCGCAAGCGGACGCACTGGATGTGGTTCGTCCTGCCGCAGATGGCCGGCCTGGGGCGCAGCGAGACGTCCCTGCGTTACGCGATCAGCTCGCTGGACGAGGCCGAGGCCTACCTCGCGCACCCGGTGCTGGGGCCGCGGCTGGTGGAGGTGGCGTCCATCCTGCGTGACCTCGACGACCCGCCCGAGACGGTGCTCGGCCCGGTGGACGCGCAGAAGCTGCACTCGTCCATGACGCTGTTCGCGCGCGCCGCGGCCGACGAGCCGGTGTTCGGCCAGGTGCTCGAGCGCTGGTTCGGCGGCTGCCCCGACCGCGAGACGGACCGGCTGCTGAGCCTGGTCCGGCCGGACTGACGACGGCGCCGAGGGCGACCGCTCGGGTCGCTCCTCGCGCCGGCGGTGCGCCGGCTCAGCCGAACAGGTCGACCGCCTTGGCCGCGGTCTCGTAGATGCCGTACCCGAGCGGGATGCCGACGACCGCCCAGGCCAGGACCAGCAGCGGCGTGCGCCGCTCCACGTCGTGCGCCTCGAGCACCTCCGCGTCGCCGTTCGCGGCCGTCGGCTCGGTGGTGCCCGGCTCGTGGAAGCGGTCGGCGACCGGACGCACCAGCAGGTTGGCCACGAAGCCGATCGCCAGCAGCGCGGCCATCGTCAGCAGGGCCGGACGGTAGTCGGCCGCCTGCAGGTTGCCCGGCTCGCCGCGGGCGTCCAGGAAGCCGTTGACGATGAGCGGTCCGGCGACGCCGGCGGCGGACCACGCGGTCAGCAGCCGGCCGTGGATCGCGCCGACCTGGAAGGTGCCGAACAGGTCGCGCAGGTACGCCGGCGCCGTCGCGAAGCCGCCGCCGTAGAAGCTGAGGATGATGCCGGCCAGCACGACGAACAGCGCCACCGCGATCGATCCCTGCAGGGCCAGCACGAGGTAGAGCACCACGCCGAGGCCCAGGTAGAGCATGTAGATCGGCTTGCGGCCCACGACGTCCGACGTGGAGGACCACACGAACCGTCCGGCCATGTTGCACAGCGACAGCACGCCGACGAAGCCGGCGGCGGACGCGACCGCGACGGACGAGTCGCCGTTCTCGCGGAAGAAGTCCTGGATCATCGGCGCGGCCTGCTCCAGGATGCCGATGCCGGCGGTGACGTTGCAGAACAGCACGACCCACAGCAGCCAGAACTGGGGCGTGCGGATCGCGTTGTCGGCCGAGACGCTCTCGGTCGTCACCAGCGACTTGGACTTCACCGTCGCGGGGTCGAAGCCGGCCGGACGCCAGCCCGGCGCCGGCACCTTGATGAGCCAGGCGCCGAACGACATCACCAGCAGGTGGACGATCGCGAAGGTGACGAACAGCTTGGCCACCGCCGAGCCGGACGCGACGCCGCTGGCCGTGTCGAAGCCGCTGTCGTAGCGCCCCAGCAGCCAGGACGACAGCGGGCTGGCGATCATCGCGCCGCCGCCGAAGCCCATGATCGCCATGCCGGTGGCCAGGCCCGGGCGGTCCGGGAACCACTTGATGAGCGTCGAGACCGGCGAGATGTAGCCGATGCCCAGCCCGATGCCGCCGATGACGCCGTAGCCGAGGTAGACGAGCCACAGCTGCTCGGACACGATGCCGCCCGCCGCGACGAGGAAGCCGGTGGCCCAGCACGCGGCGGCCGCGGCCATCGCGCGGCGGGGGCCGCCGGTGTCGACCCACGTGCCGAACACGGCCGCGGAGACGCCGAGCATGACGATGGCCAGCGAGAAGATGAAGCCGATCGCGGTCAGCGAGGTGTCGAAGTGCTCGACGAGCGAGCTCTTGTAGACGCTGGTCGCGTACACCTGGCCGATGCACAGGTGGACGGCCAGCGCGGCGGGCGGGATGAGCCAGCGGTTGAAGGTCGGTCCGGCGACGGTGCGGTCGCGGTCGAGCACGGCGAGTGCCATCGAGTACCCCCCTGGGACGTGACGTGCGCCTCACGGTAGCCACCCGCGGAGGTCTCGGCCCGTCGACGCAGGTCGCGGCACGTCCGGGGCCGCGGCGGTAGGGTCGCCCTGGGCAGCGAGCCACCGGACCCCGTGACGGCGGTCCGCCGGGTGGCCCGCTCCCCCGGTCTGCCCGATTCTTCGCAGGAGGTCCGCTCGTGAGCGCCACGCAAGGACGAGTCTTCCTCTCCCGCCTCGTCGGTCTCGCGGTGTTCGACCCGGCCGGCGACCAGGTGGGCAAGCTGCGCGACGTCGTGATCGCCGTCCGCTCGGCCCGCCAGCGCCCGCGCGTCCTGGGCGTCGTCGTCGAGGTGCTCGGCCGCCGCCGGGTCTTCCTGCCCATCACCCGCGTCACGTCGGTGGACGCCGGCCAGATCATCACCACGGGCCTGCTCAACGTGCGCCGGTTCGAGCAGCGCCGCACCGAGACGCTCGTCTTCGGCGAGCTGCTCGACCGCACCGTCACGCTGCCCGACGGCACGACCGGCACCGTCTACGACGTCGCGATGGAGCAGGACGCCCGCCGCGACTGGTACGTGGGCCAGCTGGCCGTCCGCGAGGCCGGCAAGCGCTTCGGCCGCCGCGGGGCCAGCCACGTCGTGGAGTGGGACGAGGTCTCGGGCCTGTCCAGCGAGGAGACCGGCCAGGGCGCCACGCACCTGCTGGCCACGATGGACGACATGCGCCCGGTCGACGTCGCCAACGCGCTGCGCGAGCTCACCCCCAAGCGGCGCACCGAGATCGCCGCCGAGCTCACCGACGAGCGGCTGGCCGACATCCTCGAGGAGATGCCCGAGAAGCTGCAGGTCGAGATCCTCGGCGTGCTGCACCCCGAGCGCGCCGCCGACGTGCTCGGCAAGATGGACGCCGACGACGCGGCCGACCTCATGGGCGAGCTGCCCGTGGCCACGGCCAACCAGCTGCTCGGCCTCATGGACGAGGACGACGCCGAGGACGTCCGCCGGCTCATGACCTACGAGGACCGCACGGCCGGCGGCATGATGACGCCCGAGCCGATCGTCCTGCCCCCGGACGCGACCATCGCCGAGGCGCTGGCCCGCGTCCGCGCCCCCGAGCTGCACCCGGCGCTGGCCAGCACCGTCTACGTCTGCCGCCCGCCGCTGGAGACCCCGACCGGGCGCTTCCTGGGCGTCGTGCACTTCCAGCAGCTGCTGCGCGAGCCGCCCTCGACGCTCGTCGGCGCGGTCGTCGACAACGACATCGAGTGGCCGCGCGCCGAGAGCAGCCTGGAGGAGGTCTCGAGCCTGCTCGCCGCCTACAACATGGTCGCCCTGCCGGTGGTCGACGACGCCCAGCACCTCCTCGGCGCGGTCACGATCGACGACGTCCTCGACCACCTGCTCCCCCAGGGCTGGCGCGAGAGCGAGACCCACGGCCTGGCCTCGCGGGCGGTGACCCGTGGCTGACGCCGGCTTCCGTCTCGACCAGCCGCGGGACCCGTCGCGCCGCCGCATCCGCGTGCGCCGCAGCGGCGGCCGCGAGAGCTTCGGCCGCTTCGCCGAGGAGTTCGCCCGCTTCATGGGCACGCCGAAGTTCCTCGGCGGCATGACGGTCCTCATCGTCCTGTGGGTGCTGTGGAACGTCCCCTTCGGACCCGACCGCCCGCGCTTCGACGAGTACCCGTTCATCTTCCTCACGCTGGTGCTGTCGCTGCAGGCGTCCTACGCGGCCCCGCTGATCCTGCTCGCGCAGAACCGCCAGGAGGCCCGCGACCGCGTCCAGCAGGAGCAGGACCGCCAGGCCAGCGCCCAGTCGCACGCCGACATGGAGTTCCTGGCCCGCGAGGTCGCCAGCCTGCGACTGGGCATGGGCGAGGTCGCCACGCGGGACTTCCTGCGCTCGGAGCTGCGCGACCTGGTGGACGAGCTCGACCGCCGGCGCGAGGACCCCGCACCCGACGCCTGAGCCGCCCGCGGCAGGTGAGGGCACGCTGGCCGTCGGGCGTTACGCGCCGGTACGTACCATGGGGGCCATGGCTTCCGTCACCCGTGAGCAGGTCCTCGAGGCCCTCGCCACCGTCAACGACCCGGAGATCAAGCGACCCATCACCGAGATCGGGATGGTCGACGACGTGCTGGTCGACGGCTCGCACGTCACGGTCAAGCTCCTCCTGACGGTCGCCGGCTGCCCGCTCAAGGACACGCTGACCCGCGACACGACGAACGCGGTCACGCGGATCGCGCCCGACGCGCAGGTCACGGTCGACATGGGCGTCATGAACGAGGAGCAGCGCAAGAACCTGCAGGAGGTGCTGCGCGGCGGCGTCACCCAGCGCGACATCCCCTTCGCCCAGCCGGGCAACCTGACCAAGGTCTACGCGATCGCCTCGGGCAAGGGCGGCGTCGGCAAGTCGTCGGTCACGGTCAACCTCGCCCTCGCCATGGCCCGCAGCGGGCTCAAGGTCGGCATCGTCGACGCCGACATCTACGGCCACTCCATCCCCGACATGCTCGGCGCCGGCGACGCGCGTCCCACGCAGGTCGAGGACATGATCATGCCCGTGCCGCTGCACGGCATGAAGGTCATCAGCATCGGCATGCTCAAGCCGGCCCGCGACCAGGTCGTCGCCTGGCGCGGCCCGATGCTCGACCGCGCGCTCGTGCAGATGCTCAGCGACGTCTACTGGGGCGACCTGGACGCGCTCTTCCTCGACCTCCCGCCGGGCACCGGCGACATGGCGATCAGCCTGGGCCAGCACCTGCCCGGCGCCGAGGTCGTCGTCGTCACCACGCCGCAGCAGGCGGCCGCGACCGTCGCCGAGCGCGCCGGCACGATGGCCTCGATGATGCACCAGCGCGTCGTGGGCGTCGTCGAGAACATGAGCTACCTCGAGCTGCCCTCGGGCGAGCGCATGGAGGTCTTCGGCTCCGGCGGCGCCGAGCAGGTCACCAAGACGCTCAGCGCGCGCCTCGGCTACGACGTCCCGCTGCTCGGCCAGGTGCCGCTCGACGAGAAGCTGCGCGTCGGCGGCGACACGGGCGAGCCGATCGTCGCCTCCGACCCCGAGTCGGCGGCGGCGCGCGAGCTGCAGAAGATGGCCGACCGGCTCAGCGGACGCACCCGCGGCCTGGCCGGCATGCAGCTGGGCCTGGCTCCCGCCGGTCGCCTGTAGGCTCCAGCCATGTTCGGCATGGGGTGGCCCGAGATCGCGGTCATCCTCGTGGTCGCCCTGCTGGTCTTCGGGCCGGACAAGCTGCCCGAGATCGCCCGGCAGGCCGGGAGCGGCATCCGCACGCTGCGCCAGATGGCCGAGAACGCCAAGAACGACCTGGGTCGCGAGATCGGCAAGGACCTCTCCGACGTCGACCTGACGTCGCTGGACCCGCGCGAGGTCGTGCGCCGCACCTTCCTGGACGACGAGCCGGCCGCGGCGGCGGGCAAGCCGCGCCTGGTGCTGCCGCCGTCGCTGCCGGTCGGCGCCCGTCCCCCGTTCGACGACGAGGCGACCTGACGGCTCAGCCGCGCAGCACCTTCTCCATCGCCTTGCCCTTGGCCAGCTCGTCGACCAGCTTGTCGAGGTAGCGGATCCGTCGCATGAGCGGGTCCTCGACCTCCTGGACCTTCACCCCGCAGACGACGCCGGTGATCTGCTCCGAGGCCGGGTTGAGCCGGGCGGCGGCGAAGAAGTCCTCGAACGTCGAGCCGGACTCCAGGTGGTGGCGCAGCTCGTCCTCGTCGAGGCCGGTCAGCCAGCGGACGACCTCGTCGAGCTCCTCGCGGGTGCGTCCCTTGCGCTCGACCTTGGTGACGTAGTGCGGGTAGACGTCGGCGACGCTCGTGGTGAAGATGCGGTGGCCCATGACCGCAGCGTAGACGGGCGCGCGGACCTAGCGGCCGAGCCAGCCGGCCATGCGGGCGAAGCCGTCGCCGACCCGCTCGACCATGCCCGGCTCGTCGGACTCGGCCGGCGTCGGCAGCTGCGCCACGGTCGCGCGGACGCGCTCGGGCCCCGGCGTCGGTGACGACGGTGTAGACGACGTCGTCGGCGTCCCCACGTGACGATCGTCGGCGTCCCCGCGCTCACCCCACACGGGCGCGCCCGCGACGACGCGCGGCGAGAAGCCGCGCACCGCCTCACGGCTCAGCGACCCGCACTCCTCGTACAGGTGGAGGCGGTGGGTGCCGTTGGAGTAGCTGAGCGCGACGGTCGAGGCGTCCTGGGCGGCGTGCTCGCGGCGCAGGTCGCCGGCCAGCGTGTGGTGGCACGGCCAGCCCTCGGCGGTCAGCCGGTCGGCCTGGGTGTCGTCGATCGGCGTGGCCGTGGCCAGCCCGGGCACCTGGGCGGAGGGACGCCGAACGCGGCGGCGTACGCCTCGTACGGCGGCGTCACCGCGTCGTCGTCCGAGCGGGGCGAGCCCAGCGCGAAGGCGATGGCGAGCAGGGCGACCGAGGCGCCCACGACCACGACACCGCGGCGCACCAGCCGCGAGCGTCCGAGCCGCGCGAACGGGCTCTCGTGCTCGATGCGGGCGTCCGGCAGACGGCTCAGCGAGGCGGCCAGGCCGGGCGGCAGCGCGGGGCCCTCGGCCTGGCGCATGCGCTGCTTGAGCGCCTCCTGCTGGGCGACGGCCCAGCGGCACTCGTCGCAGTGCTCCAGGTGGCGACGCGCGGCCAGCGCCGCGGACGTCGGGCAGCTGCCGTCCACGTACGCGGCGACGTTCGTCGTCCAGGTGCCCCATCAGACCTCGACCGGCCCCCAGACGCGGGTGCGGGGACCGCGGGGCGCACGGTGGGCCAGGGCCGCGCGCAGCTGCGTGCGTCCGCGGTGGATGCGCGAGCGGACCGTGCCGAGCTTCACGCCCAGGACGTCGGCGATCTCCTCGTACGAGAGCCCCTCGACGTCGCACAGCACGACGGCGACGCGGAAGTCCTCGGGCAGCAGCTGCAGCGCGGCCTCGACGTCGGGGTCGAAGCCGGCCTCGTGCACGGACGTGTCGGGCTGCACCTCGCGCGAGACGAGGCGGTCCTCGGCGCCCTCGGCGAAGCCGTCCATGCGGATGCGCGAGCGGCGGCGGGCCCGGTCGAGGAACAGGTTCGTCGTGATGCGGTGGATCCAGCCCTCGAAGTTGCCCGCCTCGTAGCGGTCGAGCGAGCGGAAGACGCGGACGAAGACGTCCTGGGTGAGGTCCTCGGCGTCCTGGCGGTTGCCGGTGAGGCGGTACGCGAGGCGGTACACGCGGGCGGAGTGCTGCGCCACCACGTCGTGCCAGTCGAGCGTCTGCGTCACGGAGTCCTGTGCCTCGGTCATGGCCCGATCCTTTCGGGCCTTGCTGAGAGAACGCGAAGAGTGGGCTGATCGTTCCCTCTGCGCGCGCTGGACGCAGAACACCCTCGTCGGCCCGCGTGTCGCCCGTGATTCCAGGCTTCGACCGGGCCTAGGCTGGGCCCGAACGGACGAAGGAGCCCCGCGATCACCACGTCAGCCAGCCTCGAGCTCACCGAGCGCCACGTCCCCGAGGACGAGCACCTCGCCGCCGCCCGCGAGCGCGCGCGCCAGGTCGGTGTCGTCCCGCTCTCCCAGGGAGCGGCGGCCACGCTCGCCCTGCTCGCCTCGACGGTGCAGGCTCGCGCCGTCGTCGAGGTGGGCACCGGCACCGGCGTCTCCGGGCTCACCCTGCTGCGCGCGAGGCCGACGGCGGCGTCCTGACCTCGGTCGACTCGAGGCCGAGCACCAGCGCCTGGCCCGTGACACGTTCCGCGAGGCCGGCCTGCCGCCGCAGCGCTTCCGGCTCATCGCCGGCGCCGCGCTCGAGGTGCTGCCGCGCCTGACCGACGGCGGCTACGACCTGGTGTTCCTCGACGGCGACAAGGTCGAGTACCTCGACTACCTGGCCGAGGCCAAGCGGCTCGTGCGTCCCGGCGGACTCATCGCGATCGACAACGCGCTGTGGCACGACCGCGTGGCCGACCCCGACCAGCGCGACCCCGAGACCACGGCGATCCGCGAGACCCTCGCGGCGGTGGCGGCGGACGAGACGCTGCGCAGCTCGCTGCTGCCGGTCGGCGACGGGATGCTCGTCGCCCAGAAGCTGCTCTAGCGCTCGAAGCGGGCCGACGAGCGGAAGCCGGACGGCCCGCGCACGACGGCGACGACCTCGAACGGCTCGATGAGCACGGGGGCGGAGCCGATCAGCCTCGACCCGGCCAGGTCGGCGGCCTCCTGCTCCATGCGGGCCTGGAACTCCTCGCGCACGGACTGCGAGGCGAAGACGTACGTGCCCTCGAAGAACTCACCCTCGCGGGCGCGCCAGGTCTTGAAGCGCAGGCCCTCGAGGGCTGCGAAGCGTCGGAAGGAGTCGTCCTCGACGTACTTGCGCAGCGCCTCGAGGGTGCCGTCCGGCGTGCCGGCCAACGACCAGCGCACGGACAGTCCCAGCATCAGACGGCTTTGAGGGCGTCGCCGAGCGTGGCGGCTTCTTCGTTGTTGAGCTCGACGACGAGTCGTCCGCCGCCCTCGAGCGGGACGCGCATGACGATGCAGCGTCCCTCCTTGGTGACCTCCATCGGTCCGTCGCCGGTCCGTGGCTTCATGGCCGCCATTGAATCCCCTCTCGTCCTGGCACCCTCGGTGGAGAGCGCCCGGCCTATTATCCCCCATGACCGTGTGACGCGGCCAACGGATCGACCAGGAGGTCGCGGTGCCCCACGACGGCGAGCCGCTGGAGCGACGCGACGACGGCCCCGTGCGGACGCTGCGAGGGGCCCGCGGGGCGTCCGGCCTGGCGGCACTGACGGACGCGCTTCACGCCGCGGCGGCCGACGACGCCCTCGC
>NZ_JBNFNZ010000028.1:0-12276 GCF_057364525.1 Aeromicrobium sp. PFPM2_SD2 | reverse complement strand
CGGGCGCAGGTCCACCGCGACGTTCCACGGCGTCCTCGCGGCGTCGTAGCCGGGGGTCGCCGGGCAGGTGGACGTCACCTCCGCACAGGCCCCGCAGGGCGTCGGCGGTGCGGTCGGTGGGCGAGATGGTGCTCATGCGTTCTCTTCCTGGGGGGAGGGGTGCCGCACGCCGGGGGCGTCGCGGCCGGGGGGACGAGCGACACGGCCGGCGGGCCGCGGTCCCGGGCCGGGCCTCGCGGCCGGCGCCCTCGGACGTCGCTCGGCTCACCACCCTCCGTCCCGGGCTCGGCGCGGCACCATCCCGCACGAGCGGGAAAACGTTCAGCCACCAGCCGTGGGAGGGCCGGTCATCCCAGATTGCTGGGGGGTTCCGCTGACCCGGCGGTCGTCGCACACTGAACGGCATGGTCACCGGACTCCTGGGGGAGCGCGTGCGCCGCGACGTGGAGGTCGTCGCGCGCGCGGGCCTCGACGTGGAGACCTTCGCCGAGGAGGCCATCGCCTCCACCGGACGGGCGCTCCGCTTCGACGCGGCGTGCCTGGCCACCACCGACCCGGGCACCGGACTGCTCACCGGCGCCCGGAAGTACGGCGGCCTGGTCGGGCGCAACGAGCACGACCACGAGTTCGGGCTGATCGAGTACGGCCAGGACGACCCGACCGCGTTCACGGTCCTGGCCGACCAGCACGTCGCGGCGGCCGGAGTGCACCTGCAGACCCGCGGGGACGTCAGCGCGTCCGTGCGGATGGACCAGTTCATGCGCCCGCACTTCGGCTTCCGCGACGAGCTGCGGATGGTCTTCACCGACGAGCGCGGAATGCTGTGGGGCGGCCTGGCCCTGTTCCGCGAGGAGGACCGTCCGTTCGACCCCGACGAGGTGCGCTTCGCCGCGAGCCTGTCGGGCGTCTTCGCCCTCGGCATGCGCGCGGGCCTGCTCTCGGCGATGGCCGCCCACCGGCCGACCGCGCCGGGCGGACCGGCCGTGCTCGTGGTGGACGCCTCCGACCGGGTCGTCCGCACGTCCGTCGGTGCCGAGGCGTGGCTCGACGAGCTCGTCCAGGGGCCGTCAGCGGGGCCCCGATCGCCCCGGTCGCCTCGCTCGTGGGCGCGGCCCGGCGGTTCGCCAGCGGACGCACGTCGGTCGTGCCGCGCAGCCGGGTCCGTTCGGCCAGCGGCCTGTGGCTGGTCATGCACGCCAGCCCGCTCGCGGGGCCCGACGGGGTCAGCGGCGAGGTGGTGGTGACCATCGAGGAGGCCCGTCCGCCCGAGATCGTGC
Source organism: Aeromicrobium sp. PFPM2_SD2 (assembly GCF_057364525.1). NCBI lineage: Bacteria > Bacillati > Actinomycetota > Actinomycetes > Propionibacteriales > Nocardioidaceae > Aeromicrobium > Aeromicrobium sp. PFPM2_SD2. The sequence goes on along the minus strand of NZ_JBNFNZ010000028.1, from coordinate 10,999 downwards.
CACTCGTCGTGGCGGCGTTCGGGCTCACCCCGCGCGAGCGCGACGTCACCCAGCTGGTGCTGCAGGGCCTGGGCACGCGCGAGATCGCCGCCGCCGTCCACCTGTCGGCCTACACCGTGCAGGACCACCTCAAGTCGGTGTTCGAGAAGGCCGCGGTGCGCAGCCGCCGCGAGCTCGTCGCCCGCATCTACTTCGACCAGTACGTGCCCCGCATGGGCGCCGAGCTGGGCCCCTCCGGCTGGTTCGACCCGGCCGGCTGAGCCGCGTCCCCCGCACGACCGGTTGCGGCCGGCCGCCGCGCTGGCAGGCTGGGGCTCGTAGCGCGACGACGAGAGGGGACCTTGTGCAGGGACGACTCGGCATCGACGACGTCCGCCCGCAGGTCGCCGGCGGACGTTTCCCGGCCAAGGCCGTGGTGGGCGAGCACGTGCCGGTGACTGCGACGGTGTGGCGCGAGGGGCACGACGCCGTCGCGGCGACCGTGGTCTGGAAGGGCCCGGGCGACCGCACCGCGCGCAGCGTGCGCATGGAGCCGCAGGGCGTGGGCCTGGACCGGTTCGCCGCCGCGATCGTCCCCGACGCCGTCGGCACGTGGACGTTCCGGGTCGACGCGTGGAGCGACCCGTGGGCCACCTGGCTGCACGCGGTCGAGAAGAAGGTCGCCGCCGGCCAGGACGCCGACGAGCTCGCCAACGACCTCGAGGTCGGTGCCCGGGTGCTGGAGGCGAGCCCCGACCGGCGGTCCCGCGCGCTGCTGCAGCAGGCCGCCGCCGCGCTGCGCGACACGTCCCGTCCGTTGGACGAGCGGCTGGAGCCGGCGCTCTCGCCGGCCGTGCGCGCCGTCATGCACGACAACCCCGTCCGCGAGCTGGTCACCAAGGGGACGCCGCAGAAGCTCTGGGTCGACCGACAGCGCGCCGCGTTCGGCTCCTGGTACGAGTTCTTCCCGCGCAGCACCGGGGGCGTGGACGCCGACGGCAGGCCCGTGCACGGCACGTTCGCGACGTCCCTGCCGATGCTCGAGCGGGCTCGGCGCATGGGCTTCGACGTCGTCTACCTCCCCCCCATCCACCCGATCGGCACGATCAACCGCAAGGGCCGCAACAACACCCTCGACCCGGGCCCGGACGACGTGGGCTCGCCGTGGGCCATCGGCTCGGCCGAGGGCGGCCACGACGCCGTGCACCCGGACCTGGGCACGATCGACGACTTCGACGCGTTCGTCGCGCGGGCCACCGACCTGGGCCTGGAGGTCGCGCTCGACCTGGCCCTGCAGGCCGCGCCGGACCACCCGTGGGCCCGCGAGCACCCCGAGTACTTCACGGTGCTGCCCGACGGCACGATCGCCTACGCCGAGAACCCGCCGAAGAAGTACCAGGACATCTACCCGGTCAACTTCGACAACGCGCCCGAGGCGATCTACGCCGAGGTGCTGCGGGTCGTGCTGTTCTGGGTCGAGCACGGGGTGCGCATCTTCCGGGTCGACAACCCGCACACCAAGCCGCCGGACTTCTGGGCCTGGCTCATCGCCGAGGTCAAGCGCGAGCACCCGGACGTCCTGTTCCTCGCCGAGGCGTTCACGCGCCCGGCCGTGCTGTTCGGCCTGGCCCGGCTCGGCTTCACCCAGAGCTACACGTACTTCACGTGGCGCACGGGCAAGGAGGAGCTGGTCGAGTTCGGCGAGATGCTGCGCGACCGCTGGGACGAGAGCCGGCCCAACCTGTTCGTCAACACGCCGGACATCCTGCACGAGTCGCTGCAGGTGGGCGGGCGCGGCATGTTCGCGCTGCGGGCCGCGCTCGCGGCCACGCTGTCGCCGACCTGGGGCGTGTACTCGGGCTACGAGCTCTACGAGCACGAGCCGGTGCGACCGGGCAGCGAGGAGTACCTGAACTCCGAGAAGTACGAGCTGCGCCCGCGCGACTTCGACGCGGCGCTGGAGCAGGGCCGCTCGCTGGAGCCGTGGCTGACCCGGCTCAACGAGGTCCGTCGCGCGCACCCCGCGCTGCAGCAGATGCGCACGCTGCACTTCCACGAGATCGACAACGAGGCGCTGCTCGCGTACTCCAAGACCGACCCTGCCACGGGGGACGCCGTGGTCGTGGTGGTGACGCTCGACCCGCACCAGCCGCAGGAGGGCACGCTCCACCTCGACCTCGAGGCGCTCGGCCTGGAGCCCGGCGAGCCGGTCGTGGTGCTCGACGAGGTGAGCGGGTCGTCCTTCACGTGGGGCGAGCACAACTACGTCCGGCTCGACCCGGCGGTGGCCGTGGCCCACGTCGCGGCCGTCGTGACGGACGCCTGACGTCGTCGGGTCGCAGCATCCGGGCACCTGCGCGAAGGTAGGGGACATGCCCGACGCCATCGGTTCCGAGCTCCAGCGCCACGACCCCCTCGACGGCCTCGAGGACGTCCCGCACACCGGAGAGGCGGTGACCGAGGAGGGACTCCTCGTCGAGCCTCAGGCGGGCGACTTCACCGCGGCGCACGAGGCGCCGCGGGACCCGGCCTGGTACAAGCACGCGGTCTTCTACGAGGTGCTCGTGCGGGCCTTCGCCGACTCCAACGGCGACGGCACCGGCGACCTGCGCGGCCTGGCCGGCAAGCTGGACTACCTGCAGTGGCTCGGCGTCGACTGCCTGTGGCTGCCGCCGTTCTACGCCTCGCCGCTGCGCGACGGCGGGTACGACATCAGCGACTTCCGCGCGGTGCTGCCCGAGTTCGGCACGGTCGAGGACTTCGTCTTCCTGCTGGAGGAGGCGCACAAGCGCAACATCCGGGTCATCACCGACCTGGTGCTCAACCACACCTCCGACCAGCACCCGTGGTTCCAGGCCTCGCGCACCGACCCGGACGGGCCGTACGGCGACTTCTACGTCTGGAGCGACGACGACGCGGCCTACAGCGACGCCCGCATCATCTTCGTCGACACCGAGTCGTCCAACTGGACGTACGACCCGGTGCGCGGCCAGTTCTTCTGGCACCGCTTCTTCAGCCACCAGCCCGACCTCAACTACGAGAACCCGGCCGTGCAGGAGGCGATGATCGACGTCCTGCGCTTCTGGCTCGACCTCGGCATCGACGGCTTCCGGCTCGACGCCGTGCCCTACCTGTTCGAGGAGGAGGGCACCAACTGCGAGAACCTGCCGCGCACCCACGAGTACCTCAAGAAGTGCCGCAAGGTCGTCGACGACGAGTACCCCGGACGCGTCCTGCTGGCCGAGGCCAACCAGTGGCCCAGCGACGTCGTGGAGTACTTCGGCGACCCCTCGGTGGGCGGCGACGAGTGCCACATGGCCTTCCACTTCCCGCTCATGCCGCGAATCTTCATGGCGGTGCGCCGCGAGTCGCGCTTCCCGATCTCGGAGATCCTGCAGCAGACGCCGGACATCCCCGACGGCGCCCAGTGGGGCATCTTCCTGCGCAACCACGACGAGCTGACCCTGGAGATGGTCACCGACGAGGAGCGCGACTACATGTACGCGGAGTACGCCAAGGACCCGCGCATGAAGGCCAACATCGGCATCCGCCGCCGGCTCGCCCCGCTGCTGGACAACGACCGCAACCAGCTGGAGCTGTTCACCGCGATGCTGCTGAGCCTGCCCGGCTCGCCGGTGCTGTACTACGGCGACGAGATCGGCATGGGCGACAACATCTGGCTGGGCGACCGCGACGCCGTCCGCACCCCGATGCAGTGGAGCCCGGACCGCAACGCCGGCTTCTCCTCGTGCACGCCCGGTCGCATCTACCTGCCGGTGATCATGGACGCCACGTACGGCTACGAGGCGATCAACGTCGAGTCCCAGCAGGACAGCCCGGCGTCGCTGCTGAACTGGACCCGCCGGATGATCCAGGTGCGCAAGGAGCACATCGCCTTCGCCGAGGGCGACTTCGTCGACCTGGGCGGCTCGAACCCGAGCGTCCTGGCCTACCAGCGCACGTACACCCGGCCCGACGGCGGACGCGACACCGTCCTGTGCGTCAACAACCTGTCGCGGTTCCCGCAGCCGGTCGAGCTGGACCTCTCGGCCTTCCAGGGCCTGGTGCCCAGCGAGCTCACCGGCGGCGTGCGGTTCCCCGAGATCGGCGAGCTGCCGTACCTGCTGACCCTGCCCGGGCACGGCTTCTACTGGTTCGAGCTGTGCCAGTCCGACGACAACGACCCGAGGTGAGCGCCATGAGCCCGACCCCGTGGATGGACGACGTCCTGCGTGCCCTGCCCGAGTGGCTGACCGGACGCCGGTGGTTCGCCGGCAAGGATCGGCCGGTCGACGCGGTGCGGCCGCTGGAGACCACGCTGCTGGTCGAGGGCGACCCCGCCCTCGTCCACCTCGTCGTCGAGGTGCTGCAGGGCGACCGGCGCGACGTGTACCAGCTGCTGGTCGGCGCGCGTCGCGCCGAGGCGCCGGACGTCCCGGCCGCCGCGGTGATCGAGGTCGAGGACGGCATCACCATGTACGAGGCCTCCGGCGACGCCGACGTCACCAGCGAGCTGCTCGGCCTGCTGGCGCGCGAGGCGAGCGTCGGCGACGTGACCTTCCACCTCGAGCCGGACGTCGTCCTCGACGCCGGTCTGCGCGGACGTCCCATCACCAGCGAGCAGTCCAACACGTCCCTGGTCTTCGGCAGCCAGTACATCCTCAAGCTCTTCCGCCGGCTGTCGCCGGGCGTCAACAAGGACCTCGTGCTGCACCGCGCGCTGCGCGACGCCGGCTGCCGGCACATCGCCCAGCCGCTGGGGTCGATCGCCGGCCGCTTCGACGGCGGCGAGACGACGCTGGGCATGATGCAGCAGTTCTTCCCCGACGCCGCCGACGGCTGGGCCATGGCCACCACGAGCGTCCGCGACCTCATGGCCGACCCGGGCACCGCGCCCGAGGAGCACGGTGGCGACTTCTCCGGCGAGGCCCGCCGGCTCGGCCAGGCCGTGGCCGACGTCCACGCCGACCTCGCCCGAGCCCTGGGCACCGAGGACGTCGGGCCCGAGGAGCTGGCCGGCAAGGTCCGGGTCATGACCGAGCGGCTGGACGACGTCGCCGCGCAGGTGCCGGCCCTCGCGCCGCACGTTCCCGGCATCCGCGCGGTGCTCGAGCAGGTGCGCGCGCTGCCCGGACCGCTGCGCAGCCAGTACGTCCACGGCGACCTGCACCTGGGCCAGGTGCTGCGCACCGTCGGCGGCTGGACGGTCATCGACTTCGAGGGCGAGCCCGCCGCCCCGCTGGAGGAGCGGGCCGCGCTCCGCTCGCCGCTGCGCGACGTCGCCGGCATGCTGCGCTCGTTCGACTACGCCGCCCACCAGCTGCTGGTCGGCAACCCCGAGGACTCCCAGGCGCTGGAGTACGGCGCCCTGGCCTGGGCCCAGGTGAACCGCGACGCGTTCTGCGACGGCTACGCTCGGTCTCCGACCTCGGCGACCCGCGCGAGCAGAGCGTCCTGCTCGCGGCCCTGGAGCTGGACAAGGCCGTCTACGAGGTCGGCTACGAGCACGCCAACCGGCCGGACTGGCTGGCCATTCCGCTGTCGTCCATCGCCCGCATCGTCGAGGAGACCGCATGAAGCACGCCAAGCAGCCCGGACTGGGCGAGCTCGACCTGCACCTGATCGGCGAGGGCCGGCACGAGCGCCTGTGGCAGGCGCTGGGGGCGCACCCGCGCACGGTCGACGGCGTCGACGGCACGTCGTTCGCGGTCTGGGCGCCCAACGCCCGCTCGGTGCGGGTCGCCGGCGACTTCAACGACTGGAGCTCGGACGCGCACCCGCTGGCGCACACCGACGGCGGCATCTGGGAGGGCTTCGTGCCCGGCGCCGCGCCCGGCCACGCCTACAAGCTGCGCATCGAGGGCCCGGACGGGCAGTGGCAGGAGAAGGCCGACCCGATGGCCTTCGCCACCGAGGTGCCGCCCGCCAACGCCTCGATCATCACCCGCTCCGAGCACGCCTGGGGCGACGACGAGTGGCTCGAGCGCCGCGCCGCCACGACCTGGTCGGACGCGCCCATGAGCATCTACGAGGTGCACCTCGGCTCGTGGCGCCAGGGACTGTCCTACCGCGAGGCGGCCGAGCAGCTCGCCACGTACGTGCTGGAGCACGGCTTCACCCACGTCGAGCTGCTGCCCGTCGCCGAGCACCCGTTCGGCGGCTCGTGGGGCTACCAGGTCACCAGCTACTACGCGCCGACATCCCGCTTCGGCAGCCCGGACGACTTCCGCTGGTTCGTCGACCACCTGCACCAGCGCGGCATCGGCGTCATCGTCGACTGGGTGCCCGCGCACTTCCCGCGCGACGCCTGGGCGCTGGCCCGCTTCGACGGCACCCCGCTCTACGAGCACCCCGACCCGCGCCGCGGCGAGCAGCCCGACTGGGGCACCTACGTGTTCGACTTCGGACGTCCGCAGGTGCGCAACTTCCTGGTCGCCAACGCGCTGTACTGGCTCGAGGAGTTCCACGTCGACGGCCTGCGCGTCGACGCCGTCGCCTCGATGCTCTACCTGGACTACTCGCGCCAGGACGGCCAGTGGGAGCCCAACGTCCACGGCGGCCGCGAGAACCTCGAGGCCGTCCAGTTCCTCCAGGAGCTCAACGGCACCGTCGCCAAGCACCACCCCGACACCCTCGTCATCGCCGAGGAGTCCACGTCGTGGCCCGGCGTCACCGCGCCGACCGGCACCGGCGGCCTGGGCTTCTCGATGAAGTGGAACATGGGCTGGATGCACGACACGCTGCAGTACCTGGGCCGTGAGCCCGTGCACCGCTCCTGGCACCAGGACGAGATCACCTTCTCGCTCGTCTACGCCTGGAGCGAGCAGTTCGTGCTGCCGCTCTCGCACGACGAGGTCGTCCACGGCAAGGGCTCGCTGTGGGGCCGCTCGCCCGGCGACGCCTGGAACAAGGCGGCCGGCGTGCGCACCCTGCTGGCCTACATGTGGGCCCACCCGGGCAAGCAGCTGCTGTTCATGGGCGGCGAGTTCGGCCAGTCGGGGGAGTGGTCCGAGGGCCGGTCGCTGGACTGGCACGAGCTCGACGACCCCCTGCACACGGGCATCCTGCGCCTCGTGGGCGACCTCAACCGCACGTACGTCGCCTCCCCGGCGCTGTGGTCGCAGGACGCCCGGCCCGAGGGCTTCGTCTGGATCGACGCCTCCGACGCCGCGGGCAGCGTGCTGAGCTTCCTGCGCGTGGGCGCGGACGGCTCGCAGCTGGCCTGCATCTGCAACTTCTCCGGCGCCCCGCACCACGACTACCGGGTCGGGCTGCCGGCCACCGGCACCTGGCGGGAGGTGGTCAACACCGACGCCGAGGTCTACGGTGGTTCCGGCGTGGGCAACCTCGGCCGGGTCGAGGCCACCGACGAGCCGATGCACGGCCAGCCCGCGTCCGCGGTGGTCCAGATCCCGCCGGCGGGCGTGCTGTGGCTCGTCCACGAGGACGCGTCCGGCACCGTCGAGCCGACTCTCGGCGAGGTCGCGACCGAGGACGCGGTCGAGGACCCGGCCGAGGCCGCGACCGGCACCGTGGCCGGTGGCGCGACGCCGGACGACGACAGGCCTAGTCCGTTGTGACTAGACGGACCTAGTCCGGGTCCAGTACGGTGAACCCATCACTGGTGTGAGCACAGGTGAGCGAGCGGCCGGCTGGCGATCGGGGGACGTCAGCCGGCTCTCCTCTCCCGCGACACACGCTGGGGGTGGACGGAGAAGGGGCGACCGCATCGCGGTCGCCCCTTCTTGTCGTCCCCGGCGGTGCGGGCGGCCCGGTCAGGGCTGCTCGGCGACCGGGTGCGGCTCGTCCAGCGGGGGCTCGGCGTCCTCGTCGACGATCCCGGCCTCGCGGTCGATCCGCTCGAGCAGGTAGCGCAGCGTCTCGGCCACGGCCGAGGCGACGGGGACGGCGAGGAACGCGCCGGTGATGCCGAACATCGAGCCGCCGGCCGTCACCGACAGCAGGATGACGCCGGCGTGCAGGTTCATGCTCTTGCCCTGCAGCCACGGCGACAGGACGTTGCCCTCGAGCTGCTGCACGACCAGGACGATGGCCAGCGCGACGAGCGCCTCCTGCCAGCCGTTGGTCACGAGCGTGACGAGCACCGCGAGCGCACCGCTGACGAACGCGCCGATGATCGGGATGTAGCCGCCGAAGAACGTGATGACGGCCAGCGGCACGGCCAGCGGGACGTCGAGGATCACCAGGCCGGCGCCGATGATGATCGCGTCGATCGCGGCCACCATCGTCTGGGCCCGGATGAAGCCGCCCAGGGTGTTCCAGATGCGGGTGAGCAGCTCGCTGAGGTGGCCGCCGACGTTCTCGCCGCCGATCGAGCGGATCCAGGGCAGGAACTTGTGGCCGTCCTTCATGAAGAAGAAGGTCAGCACCAGGATTAGCACGACGTTGACGATGACGCCGGTGGCGACGCCGATCGTGGAGAAGACGCCCGACCCGATCTGGGTGGCGCTGGACTGGATGCGGTCCTGGACGGCCGAGATGGCGTTGGTGATCTGGCCCTCGGTGACCTCGAACGGGCCGGTGACCAGCCACTCGCGGACCTGCTGCAGCCCGTCGACGGCACCCTCGGCGACGTCGTCGGCCTGGCCGGCGACCTGGGGCGCGATGAGCGCGACCAGGGCGCTGATCAGCGCGAAGAAGCTGAGCATGACGGTGACGGCGGCGAGGGCGTCCGGCCAGCCGTGGCGGCGCAGGAACCCGGTCGGCGGCTGGAGCACCGTGGCGACCACGAGGGCCATGGCGAGCGGGTACAGCACCATCCAGGTGTGGCCGATGACCCAGCCGATGACGACGGCGGCCGCGGCGTAGACGACGATCCGGATGCCCCACTTCTGCAGGACGGCGAAGCCGTGGTCGACGACGCGGTCGCGCTCGTGGGAGAGACTCATGGCGTCACCCTACGGGTCCAGGCGCCAGTCCACCGGTCGTGCCCCGAGCGCCTCCAGCGCCGCGTCGACCCGGCTGAACGGACGCGACCCGAAGAACCCGCGCGAGGCCGACAGCGGGCTGGGATGGGCGCTGGCCACGACCGGGGTGGCGCCCAGCAGCGGCACGAGGCCCTGCGCGTCCCGGCCCCACAGGACGGCCACGAGCGGGGCGTCCCGGGCCACGAGCGCGCGGATGGCCTGCTCGGTCACCTCCTCCCAGCCCTTGCCGCGGTGGCTGGCCGCGGCACCGGCCGGACGGTGAGCACGCGGTTGAGCAGCAGCACGCCCTGCCGCGCCCACGGGGTGAGGTCGCCGGACGCGGCCGGCGCGATGCCGAGGTCGGCCTCGAGCTCGGCGAAGACGTTCACCAGGCTGCGCGGGAGCGGGCGCACGTCCGGCTGGACCGAGAACGACAGGCCCATGGCGTGGCCCGGCGTCGGGTACGGGTCCTGGCCGACGACGAGCACGCGGACGTCGGCCATCGGCTCGCGGAACGCGCGCAGGACGGCGTCGCCGGCCGGCAGGTAGCCGTGCCCGGCCGCGGTCTCGGCACGCAGGAAGTCGCCCATCGCGTGGATGCGGTCCTCGACCGGGGCGAGCGCCTCGGCCCAGTCGGGGGCGACCAGCTCGGCCAGCGGACGTCTCACACCGGCTCCCGCTCGGCCAGCGCCCGGCGCGCGAGCAGGCCCGCGGCCAGGCAGCCCACGAGCGGGACGAGCAGCGCCGTGGGCAGCGAGACCCAGGTGCGCAGGAAGCCGATGATCGACGGGCCGGCGAGCAGGCCGGTGTAGCCGAAGCTGGTGATGCGGGCCAGGTAGGTGCCGGCGGCGGTCGGGTCGACGTTGCCCGCGGCGCTGAAGAACTGCGGCACGCAGCCGGCCAGGCCGACGCCGAACAGGGCCCAGGCGGCGATGGCGACGGGCGCGCTGGGCGCCAGAACGACGCCGAGCATCGCGACGGCGCCGACCAGCGCGGCGCCGCTGACGTACGTCGCCGTCCCGACCCGGGCCACGACCCGGTCGGCGACGAGGCGCACGATCGTCATGGTGGCCGAGAAGGCGCCGAACGCCCAGGCCGCGACCGTCTCGCTGGAGCCGAGGCTGTCGCGCAGGTGGACGGTGCTCCAGTCGTAGGCCACGCCCTCGCTGAGCATGAGCGCGAACGCGAGCAGGCCGAGCAGGACCACCTTCGGCGTCCACGGCACGCGCCGGCGTCCGCCCTCGTCCGTCGGCTCGGGCGCGGCGTCGTCGAGCAGGGGACGGCGGGTCACGAGGGCGCCGGCGACGCCTAGGACGGCCGCGGCCGAGAGCGTGGCGAGCATGCCGACGTCCTGGCCGATCAGCAGCCCGCCGAGCAGCGCGGCCGCGAGGTTGCCCATGGAGAACAGCGCGTGGAACGCGGCCATGATCGGACGGCCGTACGCCCGCTCGACCACGACGGCCTGCGCGTTCTGCGCGACGTCGACGAACCCGTTGGCCAGGCCGAGCACCGCCAGGACGACGGCCAGGACGACGGGGGACTCGGTCAGCGCGATGAACGGCAGGCTCACGGCCAGCGTCGTCATGGCGACCGCGACCGTCGGGGCCGAGCCGACCCGGTCGACCATCCGGCCGCCGACCTGCATCCCCACGAGGGCGGCGACGCCGATCAGCAGCAGCAGCGCACCCAGGGTGGAGTCGTCGATGCCGGTGCGGTCCTTGACCAGCGGGATGTGGACGATCCACATGCCGAGCAGGAAGCCGTTGAGGCCGAACAGTCCGAAGGTGGCCCGGCGGGCGTGGGTGGGCGGCACCGCCCGAGCCTATCGAGCCGACCCCGGCCGGCCGGCCAGGACGGTCACTAGACTCGTCGCGCCGTGTCAGCCGTCGCCGCCTACCGCGAGCTCCTGCGGATCGTCGGGCCCGCCTACGTCCTCGTAGCCTTCCTCGGGCGAGTTCCGCTTGCCATGAGCCAGATGGGCACCCTCCTGCTGGTCAGCGACGCCACCGGCCGGTACGCGTACGGCGGGGCCGCCGCCGGCGTCCTGGCCGTCGCGAACGCCGTCGGGCCCGTTCTGGGCGCCCTCGCCGACC
>NZ_JBNFNZ010000027.1:0-12585 GCF_057364525.1 Aeromicrobium sp. PFPM2_SD2 | reverse complement strand
CCGGCGACCCGGTCGGCGACGACGCCTTCACCGCCTCCCGCGAGCCTGCGCGGGCGGCGGCGAGTGACGGTGCAGCGCGGGACGCGACGCGGTCGACGAGCGGGGTCTCGGACGCGCTCACGCCCCTCGTCCTGCTCGCCTGGGGCTGGCCGTGCTCTCGGCGGTGGTCGGCTTCGTCCTGGCCCGCCGGCTGGCCCACCCGTTCCGGCGGCTGGCCGAGTCCGCCCGCGTCCTGGGCACCGGACGCTTCGACGTCGACGTGCCCCACTCGCGCGTCCCCGAGGCCGAGGCGCTCGGCGACGCCCTGCGCAGCACCGCCCGGCAGCTGGACGACCTCGTCACCCGCGAGCGCCAGCTCGCCGTGACCGCCTCGCACGAGCTGCGCACCCCCGTCACGTCGCTGCGGCTCGTGCTCGAGGACCTCTCGTTCTGGCCGCAGACGCCGCCCGACGTCGCGCAGGAGCTCACCGCCGCCATGGGGGAGCTGGACCGGCTCGACGCGGCGATCGGCGACCTGCTGCTCGACCGCAAGGGGGCGAACCTCGGCCAGGCCGTCGACGTCGACCTCGTGCGGCTGGTGGCCGGGACGATCGACCGCTTCCGTGAGCCGGCCCGCGCCGCGGGGCGCAGCCTGCGGCTCGGCGGCGACGCGAGGTGCCGGTGACGCTCGTCCCGGGCCCGGTCGCCCAGGTCGTCGAGGCGCTGCTCGACAACGCGCTGGCCCACGGCCGGGGGACGATCTCGGTCGTCGTGTCCCGCGAGCGGTCGTACGACGTGGTGTCGGTCAGCGACGAGGGGCCGCGCACCGCCGCACCGGGCGTCATCCACCAGGTCCGCGGCGTCGGCGGCGGCCTGTCGGCGATCTCGCTGCTGGCCGAGTCGATGGGCGGACAGCTCCTCGTCGACGACGCCGCGACGACCCGCTACGTGCTGCGCCTGCCCCGCACCGGCGGTGACGACGTCCTCGCCTGACGAGGACAGGTGCGCGAGAGCGGAGCGTGGCCTACCCTGGCCCTGGGGGATCGACCTGGCACGGGCACCTCAGGAGGCACCATGGCGGAGCCCCTCGACGAGCGGCTGCGCGACGACGCGGCCCTGGACGAGATCGAGCTGACCAGCGACCTCATGATCGCCGCCTCGACCCGTGAGACCCCGCTGACCCAGGCGGAGGTCGACCGCATCCTGGGCCTCGACGCCCGCTCCTGAGTCCCGCACGGCCTGCGTGTTCCTGCCCCTCTGCGCCATGACCTAGCATTGCCGTGGCCCACTCACCGTCGACTGGAGTTTGTCGTGCGTTTCAGCCTGCGTCCCGTGGAGACGTCGTTCTACGACCTGTTCACGGAATCGGCGTCCCACCTCGTCGAAGGTTCGCGTCTCCTCGCCGAGATGCTCGACCCCAGCAACGATCGTGCCGCGATCGCCGAGCGCATGCGCGAGGCGGAGCACCAGGCCGACGAGACGACCCACAAGATCGTCCGTCGGGTCAACAGCACCTTCGTGACCCCGTTCGACCGTGAGGACATCTACCGGCTCGCCGGTCTCCTCGACGACGTCATGGACTTCATGGAGGAGACGGTCGACCTGATCGGCCTCTACGAGCTCCAGGAGCTGCCGCCGGAGGTCGCCCAGCAGGTGGAGGTGCTCCAGCGCGCCACCCAGCTGACCGCCGAGGCGATGCCGCGACTGCGGACGATGAAGGACCTCGAGGAGTTCTGGATCGAGATCAACCGGCTCGAGAACCAGGGCGACCGGGCGTACCGCCGCATCGTGGCCCACCTGTTCGGCGGCACGTACAAGGCGCTGGAGGTGATGAAGCTCAAGGACGTCGTCGACTCCCTCGAGCACGCCATCGACGCCCTGGAGTCGGTCGCCAACACGGTGGAGCAGATCGCCGTCAAGGAGTCCTGAGCGTGGACTCCACTCTCCTCATGGTCATCGTCGTGGTGGCCATCGCACTCGTGTTCGACTACACGAACGGCTTCCACGACGCGGCCAACGCGATCGCGACCTCGGTCTCGACCCGCGCCCTCACCCCGCGCGCGGCGCTCGCCATGGCGGCGGTGCTCAACTTCGTCGGCGCCCTGCTGGGCGTCGGGGTCGCGCAGACCATCCAGGGACTGATCGACATCGATGTCGCGATCACCCGCGACGGGGCCCAGCACGCGTTGACGATCGTCCTCGCGGCCCTCGTCGGGGCGATCACCTGGAACATGATCACCTGGTACTTCGGCATCCCGTCGTCCTCGTCGCACGCCCTCATCGGCGGCATCGTGGGCGCCGGCGCGGCCTCGGCCACCACGGTGCACTGGGACAGCCTGGTCGACAAGGTCGCCATCCCGATGGTGCTGTCGCCGCTGCTGGGCTTCCTCGGCGCCTTCCTCATCATGACCGCGATCATGTGGTTGTTCCGCAAGGCGAACCCGGGCCGCGTCAGCCGCGGCTTCCGCCTGGCGCAGACGCTCTCGGCCGCCGGCATGTCGCTGGGCCACGGCCTGCAGGACGCGCAGAAGACGATGGGCATCATCGTGCTGGCCCTCGTCGCGGGCGGCTACGCCGACGGCGACGACGTCCCGTTCTGGGTCATCGCGGCGGCCGGCACGGCCATCGCGCTCGGCACCTACAGCGGCGGCTGGCGCATCATGCGCACGCTGGGCCGGCGCATCATCGACCTCGACCCGCCGCGCGGCTTCGCCGCCGAGGCGACCGCCGCCACCGTGCTCTACGGCATGGCGATCGGTCTGCACGCCCCGGTCTCGACGACGCACACGATCACCTCGGCGATCATGGGCGCCGGCGCCACCAAGCGCTTCAGCGCCGTCCGCTGGGGCGTCGCGCGCGGCATCGTCGTCGCCTGGATCGTCACGATGCCGGCCGCGGCCGCCGTCGCCGCAGGCACGTACTACGTGGCCCGGCTGTTCCTGCCCTAGCCGCACCGCTCCCCGCGCCCGTCGAGGGGAGACGCACGAAGGCCCCGCCCGGTTCCCCGGGCGGGGCCTTCGTCGTCGTGCCGGGCGCCGGCTCAGCCGAAGCGACCCTGGATGTAGGCCTCGGTGGCCTTGTCCTCGGGGTTGGAGAAGATCTTCTCGGTGCGTCCCACCTCGACCAGGCGGCCGGGCTTGCCGACGCCCGACAGGTTGAAGAACGCCGTGTCGTCCGAGACGCGGGCGGCCTGCTGCATGTTGTGCGTGACGATGACGATCGTGTAGTCGGTCTTGAGCTCGTGGATGAGGTCCTCGATCGCGCTGGTGGAGATCGGGTCCAGCGCCGAGCACGGCTCGTCCATGAGCAGCACCTCGGGCTCGACCGAGATGGCGCGGGCGATGCACAGCCGCTGCTGCTGGCCGCCGGACAGGCCCGAGCCGGGCTTGTCCAGACGGTCCTTCACCTCGGCCCACAGGCCGGCGCGGCGCAGCGAGCGCTCGACGATGGTGTCGGCGTCGGCCTTCTTCATCCGCTTGCTGTTGAGCTTCTGGCCGGCGATGACGTTGTCGTAGATCGACATGGTCGGGAACGGGTTCGGCCGCTGGAAGACCATGCCGATGGAGCGGCGGACGTTCACCGGGTCCATGTCCTCGCCGTACAGGTCCTGGCCGTCGATGAGCACCTTGCCCTCGACGCGGGCGCCGGGGATGACCTCGTGCATGCGGTTCAGCGAGCGCAGGAAGGTGGACTTGCCGCACCCGGAGGGGCCGATGAAGGCGGTCACCGAGCGGGCGGGGATGTCGATGGTGACGTCCTCGACGGCGAGGAAGTCGCCGTAGTAGATGTTGAGGTCGGAGACGTCGATGCTCTTGGCCATGATGGGTTCCTTGTCAGACCGGGGAGCTCAGCGCTCGCCCTTGGGGGAGAAGAAGTAGGAGACGAGTCGTGCCGCGAGGTTGAGCAGCATGACGATGATCAGCAGCACCAGCGCGGCGCCCCAGGCCCGCTCGAGCGCGAACTCCGGCGGCACGCCGGGGTTGCGGATCGAGGTGTAGGCGAAGACCGGCAGCGTGGCCGTGCGACCGTCGAACAGGTTGAAGTTCACCGAGTCGGTCATGCCGGCGATGATCAGCAGCGGGGCCGTCTCGCCGATGACGCGGGCGATGGCCAGCGTGATGCCGGTGACGATGCCGGCCAGGGCGGTGGGCAGCACGACCTTGGTGATGGTGCGCCACTTGGGCACGCCCAGCGCGTAGGACGCCTCGCGCAGCTCGTTCGGGACGAGCTTGAGCATCTCCTCGCAGGAGCGGACGACCACGGGGATCATCAGCACCGACAGCGCGACCGAGCCGCCGATGCCCATGCGCACGCCCTCACCGAAGAACACGACGAACAGGGCGTAGGCGAACAGGCCGGCGACGATCGAGGGGATACCGGTCATGACGTCCACGAGGAAGCGGATCCAGTGGGACAGGCGGCCGTCCTGGCCGTACTCGACCAGGTAGATCGCCGTGAGCAGGCCGATCGGCACGCTGATGACGGTGGCAGCGCCGGTGATGAGCAGCGTGCCGACCAGCGCGTGGTAGATGCCGCCGCCCTCGCCGACGACGTTGCGCATCGAGTAGGTGAAGAACTCCGCCGACAGCGCCGGGCCGCCCTTGGAGACGACCGTCCACAGGATGCTGGCCAGCGGCAGCAGCGCGAGCGCGAACGCGGAGGTGACCAGCACGGTGACGAGCCGGTCGACCGCCTTGCGGCGTCCCTCGACGGCCGCCGACCAGGCGGGCAGGCCCAGGCAGACGAGCCAGCCGACGAGGACGGCGACGACGGGGGAGAGCCCGGCCAGCAGGGCCACCAGGACGGCAGCGAGGGCGAGGCCCACCACGACGCGTCCGGCGCCGCGGGGCAGCGAGCGGCCGCGCAGCTGGTCGGCCAGCGACCGGGACGCGCCGGTGGACGACTCGTCGGGCTTCAGGAGGGTGCTCATCAGTTGGCTCCGGAGAAGTCCTTGCGGCGGTCGACGATCGCGCGCGCGGAGAAGTTGACGATGAAGGTGATGACGAAGAGCACCAGGCCGGACGCGATGAGCGCGTTGACGGTCAGGCCGCTCGCCTCACCGAAGCTGAGCGCGATGTTGGCCGCGATGGTGCTGGGGTTCGTCGAGCTGATCAGGTTCGCCGTGACCACGCCGCTGGCCGAGAGCACCATGGCGACGGCCATGGTCTCGCCGAGCGCGCGGCCCAGGCCGAGCATGGCGGCCGAGACGATGCCCGAGCGCGCGTAGGGGAAGATCGCCATCCGGGCGACCTCCCAGCGGGTGGCGCCCAGGGCCAGCGCGGCCTCCTGGTGCAGCCGGGGCGTCTGCAGGAAGATCTCGCGGCAGATGGCGGTCATGATCGGCAGGATCATGAGGGCCAGGACGATGCCGGCGGTGAGGATCGTGCGTCCGGTGGCCGAGGCCGGTCCGGCGAACAGCGGGATGAAGCCGAGGTTGCCCTCGAGCCAGCCGTAGAAGGGGACCAGCCAGCCGGCCAGCACGGCGATGCCCCAGGCGCCGTAGACGACGCTGGGGACGGCGGCGAGCAGGTCGATCACGTAGCCGAACGTCGCGCCCAGCCGGCGCGGGGCGTAGTGCGAGATGAACAGGGCGACGCCGACCGAGACCGGCACCGAGATGAGCAGCGCCAGCAGCGACGACAGCAGGGTGCCGAAGACGAGCGGGGCGACGAACGGCAGGAACGACTCGCCGCTCTTGACCTCGTCGGGCGAGGCGGTCACGCCGGGGATGCCCTCGGCGGTCAGGAAGACGGCGACGCCGGCCAGCACGAGCAGGATGAGCAGGCTGGCTCCGGTCGACAGGCCGCGGAAGACCCGGTCGCCGACGCGACGGACCCCACGCGGTCGGCGTGGGGCGGAGGTGGTGGTCACGAAGTGCCTTTCGAGGGGGACTGCGGCGGCCGCCCGGCGGCTCCCGGGAGGGGGAGCCGCCGGACGGCCTGGTGGATCAGGAGATCTTGGCGACGATCTCGGCGACCTGCTCCGAGACCGAGTCCGACAGCGGCGCGGAGCCGGCCGACTCGGCCGCGGCCTTCTGGCCGTCCTCGCCGGTCACGTACTCGAACCAGCCCTTGGCGAGCTCGCCCTGGGCGTCGTCGGCGTGGTCCAGGCAGGTGGCCATGTAGGAGACCAGGACGATCGGGTAGACGCCCGCCTCGGTCGTGGTGCGGTTGAGCTCGAAGACCAGCTGCGTCTCGGCGCCGGTGTCGGCCTGCTCGCTCGCGTCGAGGATGGCCGCGGCCGCCTCGGCGGTCGGGCCGACGTAGTCCTCGCCGACCTTGACGTTGACCGTGCCGAGCTCGCCGGCCTGGCTGGCGTCGGCGTAGCCGATGGTGCCGGTGCCGTTGCCGACCGCCTGCACGACGCCCGAGGTGCCCTCGGCCGCCTCGCCGCCCTTGACCGGCCAGGTCTCCACGACGCCGCCCTTCCAGGCGCCCTCGGACGCCTGGTCCAGGTAGTCGGTGAAGTTCTTGGTCGTGCCCGAGTCGTCCGAGCGGTGCACGGGCGTGATCTTGGTCGACGGGAGCGTCGCGTCCGGGTTGTCGGCCTTGATCGCCGGGTCGTCCCAGGTGGTGACGGTGCCCTGGAAGATGGCGCCGATCGTCTTGGGCGACAGCTGCAGGTCCTCGACGCCCTCGAGGTTGTAGATGACCGCGATGGGCGAGACGTAGGTGGGAACCTCGACCAGGTCGCTGGCGCACTTCTCGGCCGCGGCGGCGGTCTCCTCCTCGTCGAAGGCGGAGTCGGTGCCGGCGAAGGCGACGCCGCCGGCGATGAACTGCTCACGACCGCCGCCGGAGCCGACCGGGTCGTAGTTGACGGTGACGTCGGAGTTGGCCGTCTGGAAGCCCTGCTTCCAGGCGCCGACCGCGGCCTCCTGGGAGCTGGCGCCGGCGCCGTTCAGGGTGCCGGTCAGGCTGGACTCGGCGTCGGTGTCGCCGGAGGCCTCGTTCGCGGCGCTGCACGCGCTCAGGCTGAGCGCGAGGGCGAGGGCGGCAGCCGGGAGGCTGGCGCGGCGCAGGGTGCGGTTCACGTCCTGGTTCCTCTTTCGATGTCTGGGGGTCTGACATCCAGGACGCTAGGCACGCCAGGTGTATCGATCCCCCGCGCGAGGTGAACGGACGGTGAACCCTGCCTTTCGGCTGTGGGTCGAGAACAGCGAAGGGCCGCCGGATCGTGGGATCCGGCGGCCCATGGACCGTTCGTCCTTCAGGCGTCCTGCCGGGTCGAGCGAGCGCTGGCCCGGCCGGCGGGCAGGGCGGGGAACGCCAGGGCGAGCAGGAGCTGGGGCAGCCAGAGCACCGCTGCGACGAGGCCGAGAGCTCGCGGCGAGCCTCCGTCCCCGAACAGCGAGGACGCTCCGAAGCCGGTCGCGACCATGGCGACGAGCGCGACGAGGCGCACGAGGAGCCGCCAGCCCCTCTCGCGGTCCGCCCGTGGCCAGACCTCGGACCGGAGCAGCGCACCCGCTGCGAATGCCGACATGGCGGCCAGTACGTACGTCATCGGCGTGACTCCATCAGAAGATCTCCTTGCCGACGGTGTAACAGGTTCCGATCCCGAGTGCTTCAGCCAGCATATTGCCTCCGTACTTGAGCATGTCCTCCACGCGACGCTTGTTGGCCGCCGAGAGGCCACCCCCCTTCTTCTGGATGTAGATGCGCAGGTTGTTGAGGGCCTTCTTCAGGCCTCCCATGGCATCGATGGCTGCCTTCGCCTTGCGAACATTGCTGTTCGATTTGGCCATCTTCGCGATCTTGGCGCCCAGCGCTGCGATCTTGCCCGGGACCAAGATGGTCGCAATCTGGGCGACGCAGATCGCGATGTTCTTGGTCCACCACCAGAACGACGGGTTGGCCACGACCGGGAACGCGGTGCTCGCGTCGGTCTCGACGACCTGGATGAGCGTGTCGCCGTCGAGCTCGTACCGCGTGGCCACCGGCGTCCCGTTGGCGTCTACCGCCCACGGTGCGGCGATCTCCCCGACCTGCTGAACCTGCGTGGTGACCTCCGTGCGTGCGTCCGGGACGGCCGCGAGCGCCTCGATCTGGTCGTCGCTGAGTCCGAGGTCTGCGGTCTCGGTCGGGTCACCGCCCAGGATCTGCTTCACGGCGGCGGCAATTCGGTCGTCCTCGCCAGGCAACGAGACCTGCGTCTCTACCGGTGCGCTCACCGAGATGGAACCATCCGACCGCTGAGCCAACTCGGCCCCGTCGGGCAGGTCGAGCGTGAAAGGGATCTCGTCCGGAGCGGCCTCGCTGGCCAGGACCGCGATCAGCTGAGCGCCCTTGTCCGTGGCCCGAGCGACGACGTCTAGGTCGGTTTGCACGTCCGTGCTTACCGCCGCTCCATCCACAATCACTGGCGTGGCATCGGCGCCAGCGACACCGATACCCAAGCCCGACGCACCGTACCGTTCACCAGCCAGCACGAGCGTTCCCTCGTCGTCCAGCTCCACGCCGGCGGCATCATCAAGAGGGCGTCCATCCTCGGGCGCCACGACCGTCGCAAGATAGGTGGCGGCAGCGGCATCACCGCTGGAGTATGCGGCGACGGCAGCCTGCAGCGCCGACGTCTCGACCTGGGCCGCGACTTGCTCGGAGGCGACGGGGTCAGCTGCTGGCGAGGCGCTGGCGGGAGGGGCTCCGAGGTCCGACGCGCCGAGGGCGACGACGAGCGTCGCCACTGCCGTGGTGATCAGACGCCGACGGTGTGCCTCGCGGGGGAGTGGTGAGCGGTGGTAAAGACACGCGCGTCTTCCTTTCGCAGGGTCGAGCGCGAGCCGGAGCAATCACTCGATCCATGGGGCCACCCATCCTGTGCAGCCCCCGGCCCACACATGTGCGCGAGGGACGTTATCGCGGAAGGATTCGGCGCGGGGCAGAATCGGGAGATCCCATCACCGATGAGTCCTTTGGACCGGACTGAGTCTCCGCGCCCGTCAGCGGAGCTCCTCGAGCGCGACGACGCGGCCCTTGCGGTGGTGGACGACGAGCACGCCGGCGGGCGAGAGCCGCGGGCCGTCCAGCCCGAGCGCGGCCCACAGCAGGGGCAGGGTCGGGCGGTGGGTGCAGACGACCGTGGGCTTGCGCCGGTCCAGCAGGGCGTCCACGGCGCGGCCGACCTGCCCGGACGTGGTCTGCTCGCCCAGCCGCTCGTCGAGCTCGAGGAACGTGCCCAGCGAGTCGGCGTACGGCTCGACGGTCTGGGTGCAGCGCAGGGCGGGGCTGGCCACGACGTGCCGCACGCCGTAGGCGTCCAGGACGCCGCGCAGCGCGATCGCCTGGTCGCGGCCCTGCGCGGTGAGCGGGCGGTCGACGTCGTCGCCGACGAAGTCGTCGCGCTGCACCGCCTTGCCGTGCCGCACGACGACCAGGGTGCGGGTCTTGTGCGAGCGGTCGATGGCCGCGTCGACGAAGCGCTCCAGCACCCGCTGGTCGGTGTCGTGGCTCAGCATGGCCTGGGCGGCCTTGGGCGAGACCCACGCGATCTCGTCGACCTCGTCGTTGGGCACGAACGGCTGGGCGCTGCCCACGAGCCGGCCGGACCAGTACGAGACGCGCTTGTGACCGCCGTTGACGACGTAGCCGACCTCGTCCAGCGGCACGCCCAGGCGGATGCGCTGCCCGGTCTCCTCCTCGACCTCGCGCACGGCGGTCAGCTGCACGCGCTCGCCGAGGTCGGCCTTGCCCTTGGGGAACGACCAGTCGTCGTACCGCGGGCGGTGCACCACGAGCACCTCCAGGGCGCCCTTCGTGCCCCCCGCCCGGCGGCGCCAGACGACGGCGCCCGCGGCGAGCACGACGGTGTCGGGGGAGTGGCTCATGGTCACCTCTCTGTGGGGGTTCAGCCGCGCGGACGCCGGGCGGCCCGCGCCTGGGCGATCAGCGCGTGGTGCGCGTCGCGCGTGCCGACGTGCCGGGTCCAGGCCCCGTCCGGGCCCAGCCGCCAGCTCGTGGTGTCGTCGTCGGTGAGCAGGTCCAGCAGCTCGCCGAGCTCGGCGACGTGCTCGGCGCTGGGCACGCGGACCAGCACCTCGACGCGGCGGTCGAGGTTGCGGTGCATGAGGTCGGCCGACCCGATCCACGCCTGCGGCTCCCCGCCGGAGGCGAACCAGAAGACCCGGCTGTGCTCCAGGTAGCGGCCCAGGACGCTGACGACGCGGATGTTCTCGCTGACGCCGGGGACACCGGGACGCAGGGCGCAGATGCCGCGGACGACCAGGTCGACGGGCACGCCGGCCCGCGACGCCTCGTAGAGCGCGTCGATGACCACCTCGTCCACGAGCGAGTTCACCTTGAGCACGATGCGGGCCGGGCGGCCGGCGCGGTGGTGCGACACCTCGGCGGCGATGCGCTCGAGCAGCCCGTCGCGGACGCCGGTCGGGGCGACGAGCAGGCGGCGGTACGACTGGCGCCGGGCGAAGCCGGACAGGTTGTTGAACAGGTCGGTGAGGTCGGCGGTGATGTCGCGGTCGGCGGTCAGCAGGCCGAGGTCCTCGTACACGCGCGCCGTCTTGGGGTTGTAGTTGCCGGTGCCGACGTGGGCGTAGCGGCGCAGGCCGTCGGGCTCGTCGCGCAGCACCAGGGCCAGCTTGCAGTGGGTCTTGAGCCCGACGACGCCGTAGACGACGTGGCACCCGGCGCGCTCGAGCTTGCGGGCCCACTTGATGTTGGCCTGCTCGTCGAAGCGGGCCTTGATCTCGACCAGGACGAGCACCTGCTTGCCGGCCCGGGCGGCGTCCACGAGGGCGTCGATGATCGGCGAGTCGCCGGACGTCCGGTAGAGCGTCTGCTTGATCGCCAGGACCTTGGGGTCGGCGGCGGCCTGCTCGATGAACCGCTGGACGCTGGTCGCGAACGAGTCGTACGGGTGGTGCACGAGCACGTCGCGCTTGCGCAGCGCGCCGAACATGTCGGCCGGGCTGGAGGTCTCGACCTCGGCCAGGTGCCGGTGGGTGCGCGGCACGTACGGCTCGTAGTGCAGGGCCGGACGGTCGAGGTCGGCGATCTGGGCCAGGCCGCGCAGGTCCAGCGGCCCGGGGAGGCGGAAGACCTCCTCGGCGCGGATGCCCAGCTCGCTGACCAGCAGGTCCAGCGCCGCGTCCGACACGTCGTCCTCGACCTCCAGCCGCACCGGCGGGCCGAAGCGGCGGCGCAGCAGCTCCTGCTCCAGCGCCTTGAGCAGGTTCTCCGCGTCGTCCTCCTCGACCTCGAGGTCCTCGTTGCGGGTGACGCGGAACAGGTGGTGCGCCAGCACCTCCATGCCCGGGAAGAGCAGGTCGAGGTGGGCGGCGATCATCTCCTCGAGCGGCAGGTAGCGGCCGTCGCCGAGGTGGTGCCAGCGGTCGAGGATCGGCGGCACCTTCACCCGGGCGAAGTGCTCCTTGCCCGACTCGGGGTTGCGCGCGAACAGGGCCAGGTTGAGCGACAGGCCCGAGATGTAGGGGAACGGGTGGGACGGGTCGACCGCCAGGGGTGTGAGCACCGGGAAGACGCGCTCGCGGTAGACCTCGCCGGCGTGCGCGCGCTCGGCGTCGGTCAGGTCGGCCCAGCGCAGCAGGTGGATGCCCTCGTCGACCAGCAGCGGCACCACCTGGGCGGCGGACTCGGCGTGCCGGCGCATGAGCACCTGGGCGGCACGCAGCAGGTCGTCCAGCACCTGGCTCGGTGGCGCCCCGGCGGCGTTGGGCACGGCGACGCCCGCGGCGATGCGGCGCTTGAGGCCGGCGACGCGGACCATGAAGAACTCGTCGAGGTTGCTGGCGAAGATCGACAGGAAGCGGACCCGCTCGAGCAGCGGGAGGTCCTGGTCCTCGGCCAGCTCGAGCACCCGCGCGTTGAACGCGAGCCACGAGAGCTCGCGGTCGAGGAAGCGGTCGCGGGGAAGGTCGCTCGCGGCCGCGTCGAAGGGCGGGTCGACGTCGTACTCGTCCGGTGACGCCGGCTCCTCCATGGCCACGGACATGTCGGCAGTCTCCACGCGTCCACGCTGCCCCGGCAACATGAACGCGGCGTGAACCCCGGGCGGCCGGCGGACGGCCAGGTCAGCGGGCGTAGAGGACGTCCTTGGCGTGGGTCGCGAAGCCCAGCCGGTGGTAGACGGCGAGAGCCGGTCCGTTGTCGCCCTCGACGTACAGGTCGACGACGCGCAGGCCGCGCTCCCACAGGTGGCGCAGCCCGCGGGCGGTCAGCGCCGTGCCGAGGCCGCCGCCGTGGTGGTCGGGGTCGACACCGACGACGTAGACCTCGCCGACGCCGTCCTCGACCTTCGTCCAGTGGAAGCCGACGACCTCGCCGCCGGACTCGGCCACGAACAGTCCCTCGGGGTCGAACCAGTCGCTGGCGGCGCGGCGCTCGAAGTCGGCCCGGTCCATGGCGCCCTGCTCGGGGTGCGAGGCGAAGGCGCGCGCGTTCACGCGCACGATCGCGTCGACGTCGTCCGGCCGGAAGCTGCGCAGGGTGACGCCGTCGGGCACGCGCTCGGGTGCGGGTGCCTCGTCGAGCTCGAGCCGCAGCACGAGCAGCGTGCGGACGGCGCGCAGCCCCGCGGACGCGGCCAGCGCCTGGGCGGCGGGCGAGGTCGCCGTGCGCCCACACCTGGGTC
>NZ_JBNFNZ010000026.1:0-12796 GCF_057364525.1 Aeromicrobium sp. PFPM2_SD2 | reverse complement strand
GTCGGCGGGCGCGTAGGTGCCGCTCACCAGCATCCGCGCCGGCCGGCCCGCACCTGCTCGAGCACGGCCTCGGACGTCCCGCGCAGACGCAGCAGGCCCTCGTCGGGCAGCGGCAGGTCGTCGACGCGGTCGAGCGGCGCGGCGGTGAGGACGACGTACGCCGCCCGCACCCGGTCGGGGACGGGGACCGTCACGCGGTCGGGTCCTGGCCGACGCGGACGAGCTGCTTGCCCAGGTTCCGTCCGCGCAGCATGCCGACGAACGCCTCGGGGGCGCTGGCCAGGCCCTCGGCGACGTCCTCGCCGTAGCGGACGCTGCCGTCGGCCACCCACTGCGTCATGTCGCGGCGGAAGGCGTCCGTGTGGGTCTTGACGAACTCGTCCTGGATGAAGCCGCGCAGGGTGAGGCTGCGGGTCAGGATCGCGTTCATGAGGCCGGGCGCGCGGTCGGGGCCCTCGGGGCGCTCGGTCAGGTTGTACTGCGACACCAGGCCGCACACCGGCACGCGCGCGTAGGTGTTGAGCCGGCGCAGCACCGCGTCCCACACGGCCCCGCCGACGTTCTCGAAGTAGACGTCGATGCCGTCCGGCGTGGCCGCGGCGAGCTGGTCGCGGAAGTCGTCGGCGCGGTGGTCGACGGCCGCGTCGAAGCCGAGCTCGAGCAGGTGCTCGACCTTGGTCCTCCCACCGGCGATGCCGACGGCCCGGGCGCCCTTGACCTTGGCGATCTGGCCGACGGCCGAGCCGACCGGACCGGCGGCGCGGCGACGACGACGGTCTCGCCGGGCTGCGGACGTCCGATCTCGAGCAGGCCGGCGTAGGCGGTGAAGCCGGGCATGCCCAGTACCCCGAGCGCGGTGGAGACCGGCGCCGCGGACGGGTCGAGCCGGCGCGTGTGCCGGGCGGGCACGGCCGCGTACTCGCTCCAGCCGGTGTAGGCCAGGACGACGTCGCCCACCTGGCGCGCGTCGTCGCGCGAGGCGACGACCTCGCACACCGTGCCGCCGACGACGACGTCGCCGACCTCCATCGGAGTGGCGTAGGACTTGGCGTCGCTCATGCGTCCGCGCACGTAGGGGTCGAGCGAGAGGTAGATCGTCCGGAGCAGCACCTCGCCCTCGGCCGGCTCGGGCAGCGGCTGGGTCTGGGTCTCGAAGTCGTCGGCGACCGGCTCGCCGTGCGGCCGACGGGCCAGCACGACGCGGTCGAAGGTCGGGGGCAGGGTGGTGGCATCCATGGTGCGGCCGAGTCTAGACTTGGGCCCATGCAGCAGATCACGCTCATTATCGACGGGCGCGCCGGAGTCTGACCTCGACTCCCGCGCGCAGCCTCCCGCACCTCCGGGGGGCTTTTTTGTTGCACCGACCCGCGTACGGACGCGGGCAGACCACGAACGAGGACCCGCAGTGACCACCGACGACTTCCACGTCTACGACACGACGATGCGCGACGGCGCGCAGCAGGAGGGGCTCAACCTCTCGGTGCAGGACAAGCTGCACATCGCGCGCCACCTCGACGAGCTCGGCGTGGGCTTCATCGAGGGCGGCTGGCCGGGGTCCAACCCCAAGGACACCGAGTTCTTCGCCCTGGCGGCCAAGGAGCTGGACCTGCGGCACGCGACGCTCGCCGCGTTCGGCGCCACGCGCCGGGCCGGCGCGCGGGCAGCGGACGACCCGCTCGTCGCCGCCCTGCGCGACTCGGGCGCGCCGGTCGTGACGCTCGTGGCCAAGAGCCACGACCGCCACGTCACCGAGGCGCTGCGCACGACGCTGGACGAGAACCTGGCGATGATCCGCGACACCGTCGGCCACCTGCGGGCCGAGGGCCAGCGGGTGTTCGTCGACTGCGAGCACTTCTTCGACGGCTACCGGGCGAACCGCGACTACGCGCTCGAGGTCGTCCGCACGATCGGCGGGTCCGGTGCCGACGTGGCCGTCCTGTGCGACACCAACGGCGGCATGCTGCCGCACTGGGTCGGCGAGGTCGTGACCGACGTCCTGGAGGCCACCGGCGTGCGCCTGGGCATCCACGCCCACAACGACACCGGCTGCGCCGTGGCCAACAGCGTCGCCGCCGTCCAGGCCGGCGCCACGCACCTGCAGGGCTGCGTGAACGGCTACGGCGAGCGCACCGGCAACGCCGACCTCGTCGCCTGCGTGGCCAACCTCGAGCTCAAGCTCGGCATGGACGTCGTGCCGGACGGCTCGCTCGCCGAGTCGACCCGCATCGCCCACGCGATCAGCGAGGTCACCAACTACCCGCCCGCCGCGCGCCAGCCCTACACCGGCGTCTCGGCGTTCGCGCACAAGGCCGGCCTGCACGCCAGCGCCATCCGCGTCGACCCCGACCTGTACCAGCACATCGACCCCGCGCTCGTGGGCAACGACATGCGCCTGCTGGTCTCGGAGATGGCCGGCCGCGCCACCATCGAGCTCAAGGGCAAGGAGCTGGGCTACGACCTGGCCGGCGACACCGAGCGCCTGACGCGCGTCACCGAGCGGGTCAAGACGCTCGAGCAGGCCGGCTACACGTTCGAGGCCGCCGACGCGTCGTTCGAGCTGCTGCTGGCCGAGGAGCTGGAGGGTGCGCGGCCGTCCTACTTCGACGTCGAGTCCTGGCGCGTGCTGACCGACCACGGCGGCGCCGAGGCCACGGTCAAGCTCGTGGCCGGCGGCACGCGCGTCGTCGTCGTGGGGGAGGGCAACGGCCCGGTCAACGCCCTCGACCACGCGCTGCGCCAGGCGATCGAGCAGGTCTACCCGCAGGTCGCGCGCTTCCACCTCATCGACTACCGCGTGCGCATCCTGGACTCGGGCCACGGCACCGACGCCATCACCCGCGTGCTCATCGAGACGACCGACGGGCAGGACGCCTGGGTCACCGTGGGCGTCGGCGCGAACATGGTCGAGGCGTCCTGGCAGGCGCTCGTGGACGCCGTGACGTACGGCCTGCGCCAGCACGTCGCCTGACCGGGCCGCCCGGCGCTAGCCGGCCGGGCGGTCCATCGGGACGTGCGGGATGCCGCCGTCGTCGTACTCGTCGCCGCTGACCGCGAACCCGAAGCCGGCGTACCAGCGCTCGAGGTACTTCTGCGCGCCCAGGTGCAGCGGACGGTCGCCCCAGCGCTCGAGCACCGCGCCCAGCAGCGACCCGGACAGGCCCTGCCCGCGGACGTCCTTGCGCGTGCACACGCGGCCGACCGCGACCGGGTCGACGTGCTCCAGGACGCGCAGGTAGCTGGTCAGCCCGGCGTCGTCGGCCAGCCACAGGTGGGTCGTGGTGCTCAGCAGGTCGAGCCCGTCGACGTCCACGTCGTCCACGTGCTGCTCGAAGGCGAACACCGCGTCGCGGAGGCGCCACACCTCGTACACCTGCGCCGCGGTCAGCCGCTCGCCGCGGACGATCTCGATGGCCATGGGCAGACGCTATCGGGCGGACGCCGTGATGAGCCGGCGTGGCCGCCCGGGTAGCGTGGGGGCGCGCGCCACGAGTGCGCACACGGCAGCCGCGCGCGACCGGCGCGCAGAGGAGGAGTGCTTGATGTCCAACCGCTTTGACGTCGTCGTGCTGGGCGCCGGACCCGGTGGTTACGTCGCCGCCATCCGCGCCGCGCAGCTGGGCAAGAGCGTCGCGATCGTCGAGGAGAAGTACTGGGGCGGCGTGTGCCTCAACGTGGGCTGCATCCCCTCCAAGGCGCTGCTGCGCAACGCCGAGCTGGCCAACATCTTCCACCACGACGCGAAGAAGTTCGGCATGTCCGGCGAGGTCAGCTTCGACTTCGGCGCCGCCCACAGCCGCTCGCGCGACGTCGCCAACGGCCGCGTCCAGGGCATCCACTACCTGACCAAGAAGAACAAGATCACCGAGCTCGAGGGCCGCGGCACGTTCACCGGCCCGAACGCGCTCGAGGTGGCCCTGACCAAGGGCGGCACCGAGACGATCGAGTTCGAGAACGTCATCATCGCGACCGGCTCGCGCGTGCGCATGCTGCCCGGCGTCGAGAAGAGCCAGAACGTCGTCACGTACGAGGAGCAGATCCTCGACGCGAACCTGCCCGGCTCGATGGTCATCGTCGGCGCGGGCGCGATCGGCATGGAGTTCGGCTACGTCCTCAACGCCTACGGCGTCGACGTGACGATCATCGAGTTCCTCGACCGCGCGCTGCCCAACGAGGACGCCGAGGTCTCCAAGGAGATCGCCAAGGCGTACAAGAAGCTCGGCATCAAGCTGCTCACCGGCACCGGCGTCAAGACGGTCACCGACAACGGCTCGGACGTCACGGTCACCTACGCGGCCAACAACGGCGGCGAGGAGCAGTCGCTGACGGTCGACCGCGTCATGGTCTCGGTCGGCTTCGCGCCGAACGTCGAGGGCTTCGGCCTGGAGAAGACCGGCGTCCAGCTCACCGACCGCGGCGCCATCGCGATCGACGACCACATGCGCACGAACGTCGAGCACGTCTACGCCATCGGCGACGTCACGTCCAAGCTGCAGCTGGCCCACGTCGCCGAGGCGCAGGGCGTCGTCGCGGCCGAGACGCTGGCCGGCGCCGAGACGATGACGCTGGGCGACTACCGCATGATGCCGCGCGCCACGTTCTGCTCGCCGCAGGTCGCCTCGTTCGGCCTCACCGAGCAGCAGGCCAAGGACGAGGGCTACGACGTCAAGGTCACGAAGTTCCCGTTCACGGCCAACGGCAAGGCCCACGGCCTGGGCGACGCGGTCGGGTTCGTCAAGATCGTCGCCGACGCCAAGCACCTGGAGCTGCTCGGCGCCCACATGATCGGCCCGGACGTCTCCGAGCTGCTGCCCGAGATGACGCTGGCCCAGAAGTGGGACCTCGGCGCGCTCGAGCTGGCCCGCAACGTCCACACGCACCCGACGCTGAGCGAGGCCCTGCAGGAGGGCTTCCACGGCCTCGCGGGACACATGATCAACTTCTGATCCTCGTCACGAGGGCCCCGCGACCGATCGGTCGCGGCCCTCGTGCGTCGTGGGGCCAGGCGCGGGCGTGGAGTCAGGCGCGGGCGAGCAGGACGTCCACCTCGGCGAGCAGACGCTCGCGCAGGACGTTCGCCCGCTCGCTGAAGCCGCGCTGGCGGCGGACGTACTCGGCCTTGCCCTCGGGCGTCTCGACCGGCAGCGGCTCGTACCCGAACGCGGTGAGGTCGTAGGGGGAGGCCTCCATGTCGGTCGTGCGGATCTCGCGGGCCAGCTCGAAGCAGTCGAGCACGACCGTCGCCTCGACGAACGGCAGCAGGCGGTGGGCGACCTTGTACAGGTCCATGTTGGCGTGCAGGCAGCCCGGCTGCTCGTGCTCGAGCTGGTTCTCGCGGGTGAGCTGCACCGGGTTGCGCGGCGCCGCGGCCGGCGTGAAGAAGCGGAACGCGTCGGTGTGCGTGCACGCCAGCTGGTGGGACTCCACGACGTCCGCCGTCCCGTCGGCGCCCAGGCGCAGCGGGTGCGGGTGACGCGGGGCGTCGGTGCGGTAGACCATCGCCCACTCGTGCATCCCGAAGCAGCCGAACCGGGCCGGCCGGGCGGACGTCCGCGACAGCAGCTCACGCGTCCAGGTGAGTCCGCGGACGCGCTTGGCCAGCCGGGCGGGGTCGGCGGTCACGCGTCCGTCGCCGAGGTCCAGGTAGGCGCCCAGCGCGGCGTACTCGGCGGTGGCGGGGCCCTCCAGGACGACGTCGAGACCGGGGTGCCAGCGCGCGAGCTTGGACGGCGCGAGGTCGTAGTAGTCGAACAGGAAGTCCTCGACCGGGTGCTTCTCGCCCCGGTCGCGCCGCTCGAGGTGGGGGAGCGTCCACCGCTCGGCCCGCTCGCGGTGCGCCTGCGCGCGCGGCAGCCACACGTCCTGCGGCAGCACGGTCAGCGTCTCGGGCACGTGCTCCATGGTCCCACGCCCGGCGAGCCCCTCACCCACCCGCTGAGCGTGACGTTCTGTACGCGACACGCCGCGTCGGGCGTGCACAACGTCACGCTCAGCGAGGAGGGGAGTGCCGGTCAGGCGCGGCAGGTGGCGCAGGTGCCGAAGATCTCCAGCGTGTGGGAGACGTCGGCGTACCCGTGCTCGGCCGCCACCGCGTCGGCCCAGCGCTCGACCGTCGGGCCGGCGACCTCGACGGTGCGCCCGCACTGGCGGCACACCAGGTGGTGGTGGTGGTGCGTGCTGCAGCGGCGGAAGCGCGTCTCGCCGTCGTCGGAGCGCAGCGCGTCGAGCTCCTCGGCGTCCACGAGCGCCTGCAGCGTCCGGTAGACCGTCGACAGGCCGACCTTCTCGCCGCGTCCGGTGAGGACGTCGTGGATCTCGCGGGCGCTGGCGAAGCCGTCGAGGTCGTCCAGCACCGTGGTGACGGCGCGACGCTGACGGGTGTTGCGGGGTGCCTCAGGCATCGACCACCTCCGGGGTGCGGCGTCCGCGGGCGAGCAGGACGAGGGTGCGGACGAGAGCGGCCACGACGAAGCTCGCCAGGGCCAGCAGGACGATCGTGGGCCCGGGCTGCGTGTCGGCCTCGTAGCTGACCGCGACGCCCGCGACGGCGGCCACCAGGCCCAGGACCATCGCCGCCAGGTGCGTGGAGCGGAAGCTGCGGGTCAGCTGCTGCGCCGCCGCGACCGGCACGACCATGAGGGCCGAGACCAGCAGGAGCCCGACGGTGCGCATCGCCACCGTGATGGTCACGGCGGCCATGACCGCGATGAGGATGCTGTAGAACCGCACGGGCAGGCCGCTGACCCGGGCGTGGGCCTCGTCCTGGCACACGGCGAACAGCTGCGGGCGCAGCCCGATCGCCACGGCGAGCACGACCACGCCGAGCGCGGCGACGAGCCACAGGTCCGACTCCGAGATCGTGACGATGGAGCCGAACAGGTAGGAGTTCAGGGCGGCGCCGCTCTCGCCGGCGAGGCCGGCCAGCAGCACGCCGCCGGCGATGCCGCCGTAGAACAGCAGCGCCAGCACGACGTCGCCGGGTGTCTTGCTCCAGGCGCGCAGCGCCTCGACGAGGATCGCCCCGAGCACCGCCACGACGACCGCCGTGACGAGCGGCGCGACGCCGGTCAGCAGGCCGAGCGCGACGCCGGTGAGGGCGACGTGCCCCAGGCCGTCGCCGAGCAGCGACAGGCGGCGCTGGACGAGGTAGGTGCCGATGGCCGGCGCGGTCAGGCCGGTGAACAGCGCCGCGACGAGCGCCATGCGCATGAACGGGTAGTCCAGCAGCTCGAGCATCACCACACCCCCTTCGTGGGCACGACGTCGGCCGGGTCGACCGGACGGTGGTGGTCGTGGTGGGCGTGGTCGTGGTGCATGTCCTCGCGGACGCCGCCGCACGCGCCGGTGTAGACGACCTCGCCGTCGCGCAGGACGACCGCCTGGTCGACGTGCGGCTCCACGGGACCGAGGTCGTGAGCCACGAGCAGCACCGCGACGCCGTCGTCGGTCAGCTCGCCGACGAGGTCGGCGATGGCGGCGGTGTGGTGACGGTCGACGCCGGCGGTCGGCTCGTCCATGACCAGCAGGTCCGGGCGCGCGGCCAGGGCACGGGCGATGAGCACGCGCTGGTGCTGGCCGCCGGACAGGTCGGTCACGGGGCGCCGGCGCAGCTGGTCCATCCCCACGAGCTCCAGCGCGTCCAGGACGGCGTCGCGGTCCTCGCGCGACGGACGGGCGGCGAGGCGGCGACGGGCGAGGCGCCCGCTCAGCACGACCTCCGGCGACGGTGGCCGGGACGCCGGGGACGGCGTCGGAGCGCTGCGGCACGTAGCCGAGCCGCGCGTGGTCGCGGAAGCGCGACAGCGGGGTGCCGAACAGCTCGATCGTCCCGGCGGCGGGGGGCAGCAGGCCCACGGCGGTCTTCACGAGCGTGGACTTGCCCGAGCCGTTGGCGCCGAGCAGCGCGACGAGCTCACCGGGGCCGACCGTGAGGTCGACCCCGGTGAGCACCGGACGTCCGTCGCGGCGGACGTCGAGCCCGCGGACGCGCAGGGGTGGAGCGATCGTCATGCGCACCCGTTGGCGGTGGCGATGGCCTGGAGGTTGGCTTCCATGATGGTCAGGTACGTCTCCTGGGAGGTCTCGTCGGACAGTCCCTCGAGCGGGTCGAGGACGGCGGTCCTGGCACCAGTCTGCCGTGCCACCGTCTCGGCCACCGCAGGGCTCACGAGTCGCTCGGTGAAGATGGTCGTGACGCCCTCCTCCTTCACCTCGTCGGAGATGGCGGCGAGCCGGGCGGCGCTGGGCTCGTTGCTGGGGTCGATGCCCGCGATCGAGATCTGCTCCAGGTCGTACTGGTGGGCGAGGTAGGCGAACGCCGCGTGGCTGGTGACGATGGTGCGGCTCTGGCACTTGGCGAGGGTGGTCGTGAACGCCTCGTCGAGGGTGGTCAGCTCGGACGTCACGGTCTCGGCGTTGGCCGCGTACGCGTCGGCGTGGTCGGGGTCGACCTCGGACAGGTGGTCGGCGACCGCGGCGACGACCTTCTCCATGTTGGTCGGGTCGAGCCAGACGTGCGGGTCGGTGTCGCCGTGGTCGTGCGCGTGGTCGTGACCCTCGTGGCCCTCCTCCTCGTGCGCGTGCTCGTCCTCGCCGTGGTCGTGGCCGTGCTCGCTCTCGGCGGCGTCGAGCAGCTCCACCTCCTCGGCGACGTCGAGCGTCGTGCCCTCGTCGCGACCGGCGCGCTCGA
This sequence comes from Aeromicrobium sp. PFPM2_SD2, assembly GCF_057364525.1. Classification (NCBI taxonomy): domain Bacteria; kingdom Bacillati; phylum Actinomycetota; class Actinomycetes; order Propionibacteriales; family Nocardioidaceae; genus Aeromicrobium; species Aeromicrobium sp. PFPM2_SD2. Next base: position 4,110 of record NZ_JBNFNZ010000026.1, on the reverse strand, counting down.
CCGCGTCGTCGACGGCCGCCTGGAACTGGTGCTGGTAGATCACCAGGTCCGCGTCCTGCACCGAGGCGACCTGCTTGGCGGTGAGCTCGAGGTCGTGCGCGTCGACGCCGGGGGAGGTGAGGCTGGTGACGTCCACGAGGTCGCCGCCGACCTGCTCCGCGGCCCAGGCGTACGGGTAGAACGCCGCCACGACCTCGGGCTTGCCGCCGTCGTCGGACCCGGACCCGGACCCGCCGCAGGCGGTCAGCACGAGGGCGAGGGCGGGGACGGCGAGCAGGGGGGTGCGTCTCATGGGAATCATTCTCACCGGAGTTGAGAACCGTTGTCAAAAACGTCCGGCATGACCCGCGTCACGCGGCCGTGAGCCGCCCGCGCCCGGCCGAGGCCCTCGTGGTGCGCCCGAGTATCGTGAGGCTTCCTCGGGCGCGGGACGTCACGACGTCCCGCCGGGCAGCCGCCCACCCGCCGACACCCAGCCGGAACGGAGCACCACCCATGGCCTCGACCATCGACACCGTCATCTCCCTCGCGAAGCGACGCGGGTTCGTCTACCAGTGCGGCGAGATCTACGGCGGCACCAAGAGCGCCTGGGACTACGGGCCGCTCGGCGTCGAGCTCAAGGACAACATCAAGCGCCAGTGGTGGCGCACGATGGTCCAGAGCCGCGAGGACGTCGTGGGCCTGGACTCCTCCGTCATCCTGCCGACCGCCGTGTGGGAGGCCTCGGGCCACCTCGCCGCGTTCGTCGACCCGCTCGTCGAGTGCCTCAACTGCCACAAGCGCTACCGCCAGGACCACCTGCAGGAGGCGTACGCGGAGAAGAAGGGCATCGACGACCCCGACACCGTCCAGATGGCCGACCTCGTCTGCACCGCGTGCGGCACCAAGGGCGCCTGGACCGAGCCGCGCATGTTCAACGGCCTGCTCAAGACCTACCTCGGCCCGGTCGAGAGCGAGGAGGGGCTGCACTTCCTGCGTCCCGAGACCGCGCAGGGCATCTTCGTGAACTTCGCCCAGGTCATGACGTCCTCGCGCAAGAAGCCGCCGTTCGGCATCGGCCAGATCGGCAAAAGCTTCCGCAACGAGATCACGCCGGGCAACTTCATCTTCCGCACCCGCGAGTTCGAGCAGATGGAGATGGAGTTCTTCGTCGAGCCGGGCACCGACGAAGAGTGGCAGGAGTACTGGATGAAGGCCCGGATGGACTGGTACACCAACCTGGGCATCCAGGCCGACAACCTGCGCTTCTACGAGCACCCGGCCGAGAAGCTGTCGCACTACTCCAAGCGCACGGTCGACATCGAGTACCGCTTCCAGTTCGCCGGCTCGGAGTGGGGCGAGCTCGAGGGCATCGCCAACCGCACCGACTTCGACCTGAGCACGCACAGCAAGCACTCCGGCTCGGACCTGTCGTACTTCGACCAGGAGAAGAACGAGCGCTGGACGCCATACGTCATCGAGCCCGCGGCCGGCGTGAACCGGTCGATGATGGCCTTCCTGGTCGACGCGTACGCCGAGGACGAGGCGCCCAACGCCAAGGGCGGCGTCGACAAGCGCACCGTGCTCAAGCTCGACCCGCGCCTGGCGCCGTACAAGGCGGCCGTGCTGCCGCTGTCGCGCAACGAGAAGCTGACGCCGGCCGCCAAGGACCTCGCCGCCGAGCTGCGCGGCCTGTGGAGCGTCGACTTCGACGACGCCGGTGCGATCGGACGTCGCTACCGCCGTCAGGACGAGGTCGGCACGCCGTTCTGCATCACCGTCGACTTCGACACGCTGGACGACCAGGCGGTCACGATCCGCGAGCGCGACACGATGCAGCAGGAGCGCGTCGCCCTGTCGCAGGTCAGCCAGTGGCTGGGCGCGCGCCTCGTCGGCTGCTGAGCGGCTCTCTTGCATACTGACGCCGTGACCTCGAAGCTGCTGCGCCCGGCCGCGCTCGTGCTCGCCGGCGTCCTCGCGCTGGGCGCCTGCACGGGCGGTGGCGACGACGAGCCCGAGCCGTCCGCGTCCGCCACCTCGGCGGGCGTGCCGCAGGGCTTCGACGTGCCGGACGGCGTCGAGCTCACCGACCCCGGCTCGACGGTGGCGCCGGGCACGTCGGTCAACGTGGTCTGGGAGCGTCCGGACGCCGAGCCGACCGTGCTCGGGGTCAGCGTGGGGGCGGTGCGCAAGGGCTCGGTCAAGGACCTGCGGTTCTTCTCCCTGGACGCGCAGACCCGCACCGCGACGCCGTACTACGTCGACGTCGTCGCGGCGAACCGCGGCCGGCCGCGCTGCTGAACGTCCAGGTGCCGCTCCTGGCCCGCGACTCGGGCAACGTGCTGACCCAGCCCAGCCGCATCGTGGGCCAGATCAAGCCGTGCCGCGCCAACGCGCTGCCGGTCTCGCTCGCGGTGGGGCAGTCGGCCAGGGCGTGCCTGGTCTTCCTCGTGCCCCGCGGCGCGCAGCTGCAGTCGATCGACCTGGTCACCGGCCAGCAGGCCGACGCCGTCCGCTGGCGCCCGGCCGCCTGACACGGCTGACGGCCCGCTGGGCCGACCTGGGATGATGGACGCCATGTCCGTCCCGTCCACGCTGCCCGGTCCGCTGCGCCTCGGCGACCTCGAGGTCGAGGTGCCCGTCGTCCTCGCGCCCATGGCCGGCGTGACGAACGTGGCCTTCCGCCAGCTCTGCGCCGAGCAGGGCGCCGGCCTGTACGTGTGCGAGATGATCACGTCCCGCGGCCTGGTCGAGGGCGACCGCACGAGCCGGGCCATGCTGACCTTCGCCCCGAACGAGACCGTGCGCTCGGTGCAGCTGTACGGCACCGACCCGGTCTACATCGGCAAGGCCGTCGAGCTGCTGTGCGCCGAGCACGGCGTCGACCACGTCGACCTCAACTTCGGCTGCCCCGTCCCCAAGATCACCCGCAAGGGCGGGGGAGCGGCGCTGCCCTGGAAGGACAAGCTGCTCGGGCAGATCCTCACCGCCGCCGTGTCGGCCGCCGAGCCGTACGGCGTCCCGGTGACGATGAAGACGCGCAAGGGCCTGGACGACGACCACCTGACGTTCCTGGACGCCGGCCGCATCGCCCAGGACACCGGCACCGCCGCCATCGCCCTGCACGGACGCACCGCGGTGCAGCACTACTCCGGTCACGCCGACTGGAGCGCCATCGCCGAGCTCAAGGCCGCGGTCGACATCCCGGTGCTGGGAAACGGCGACGTCTGGGAGGCGTCCGACGCGATCCGCATGGTCGAGGAGACCGGCTGCGACGGCGTCGTGGTGGGCCGCGGCTGCCTCGGGCGTCCGTGGCTGTTCCGCGACCTGGCCGCCGCCTTCCGCGGCGAGGACGGCCAGGCGCTGCCCACGCTGGGCGAGGTCACCACCGTCATGCGCCGGCACGCCCAGCTGCTCGGCGAGGTGATGGGCGAGGAGCGCGGCTGCATCGAGTTCCGCAAGCACGTCGCCTGGTACCTCAAGGGCTTCCGGGCCGGCTCGGACGTGCGCACGCGCCTGGGCACGGTCTCGTCGTACGCCGCGCTCGACGCGCTGCTGGCCGAGCTCGACCCGAGCGAGCCGTTCCCGGTCGAGGTGCTGGGCACGCCGCGCGGCCGTCAGGGCTCCCCGCGCAAGGTGGTCGTGCCGGACGGCTGGATGGACAGCCGCGAGGTCTGCGGCGAGATCGAGCTCGAGTCCTCCGACGAGGCCTCGGGTGGCTGACATGCTGTCCTGGTGCACGTCACCACGTACCTGAGCAGCCTGGTCGACCCGGTCCTGCGGGGGACCGTGATGGACGCCGAGGGCCAGGGCGGTGTCCACCCCGACGAGCTGGCGACGACGCGACCGCTCTCGGAGCAGAGCGGCTCGGTCACCTGGTGCATGGACTACCGAGCCTTCCTCGCGGCGTACCCGACCTTCCCGGAGGAGCGGGACCCCGCCTCGATCTCCGACCACGAGTGCCTGGACCTCACCGTCGAGGTCGAGCGCGGAGTGCTGACGTCGCTCGACCTGGGAGGACTGGAGCTGCCGGTCCTCCTGGACCTGCTGGGGCAGGTGGACGCGGCGTCGGCCGCGACCGCGCTCGTCGGCCGACCCGTCGAGGACGCCGGCCGGCGGTCGCGCGGCTGC
>NZ_JBNFNZ010000025.1:0-12858 GCF_057364525.1 Aeromicrobium sp. PFPM2_SD2 | reverse complement strand
ACGCCAGCGACGCGTCGACCTGCGGCCACGAGGCCAGGTGCACCGACGGCGCGGCGTCCGGGTCGACCGACCGCACGACGTCCTGCCAGACGCGCTCGGCCAGGAACGGCGCGAGCGGGGCGAGCAGGCGGGTGACGACGTCGAGCACCTCGTGCAGCGTCGACAGGGCGGCGGCGTCGCCGCGCCAGAAGCGGCGGCGCGAGCGGCGGACGTACCAGTTCGACAGGTCGTCGATGAAGGTGGCGAGCAGCGAGCCGGCCGCCTGGGTGTCGAAGCGCTCGAGCGCCTCGGTCACGTCGCCGACGAGCCGGTGGGTCTGCGACAGCAGCCAGCGGTCCAGCACCGGGCGCTCGGCCGGGGCGGGGGCGGTGCTCGTGGCCGGCGACCAGCCCTCGGTGTTGGCGTACAGGACGTGGAACGCCACGGTGTTCCAGTACGTCAGCATGACCTTGCGGACGATCTCGGCCAGCGCGTTGTGGCCGATGCGGCGGGCCGACCACGGCGAGCCGGAGCAGGCCATGAACCAGCGCAGGGCGTCGGCGCCGTGCTCGTCCATGAGCGGCATGGGCAGCAGGATGTTGCCCAGGTGCTTGCTCATCTTGCGGCCGTCCTCGGCCAGGATGTGGCCGAGGCAGACGACGTTCTCGTACGAGCTCTGCTCGAACACGAGCGTGCCGACGGCCATCAGCGAGTAGAACCAGCCGCGGGTCTGGTCGATCGCCTCGCAGATGTACTGCGCCGGGTAGGCGCGCTCGAGCTTCTCGGCCGAGCCGGGCACGTGCGGGTAGCCCCACTGCGCGAACGGCATCGAGCCGGAGTCGAACCAGGCGTCGATGACCTCGGGCACGCGACGGTAGGTGCCCTCCTCGCCGTCGACGGTGAACGTCACGTCGTCGATGTAGGGACGGTGCGGGTCCAGGTCGGCCAGGTCGCGGCCGGCCAGCTCGCCGAGCTCGGCCAGCGAGCCGACGCACACGACCTTGCTCGGGTCGGCGTCGTTGCGCCAGATCGGCAGCGGCGTGCCCCAGTAGCGGCTGCGCGACAGCGCCCAGTCGATGTTGTTGTCGAGCCAGTCGCCGTAGCGGCCGTGCTTGATCGTCTCGGGGAACCAGGACGTCTTCTCGTTCTCGGCGAGCAGCTGGTCCTTGACCTTGGTCGTGCGGACGTACCAGGCCGGCAGCGCGTAGTAGAGAAGCGCGGTGTGGCAGCGCCAGCAGTGGGGGTAGGCGTGCTCGTAGGCCAGCTCGCGGAACAGCAGGCCGCGCTGCTCGAGGTCGGCCACCAGCGTCTTGTCGGCGGTCTTGAAGAACACGCCGCCGACGAGCGGCACGTCGTCCTCGAAGTGGCCGTCGGGACGCACCGGGTTCACGACCGGCAGGCCGTACGCCTTGCCGACCGCCATGTCGTCGGCGCCGAACGCGGGGGACTGGTGCACCAGGCCGGTGCCGTCCTCGGTCGTGACGTACTCGGCCAGGACGACGAAGTGGGCGTCCGCGCTGAAGTCGACGAGCTCGAACGGACGCTCGTACGTCCAGCGCTCCATCTCGCGGCCGCCGATCGTGTCGGTGACCTCCCAGCCCTCGCCGAGCGCCTTCGCCACCAGCGGCTCGGCGACGACGACGGACTCGGTGCCGTTCGTCGCGCGCACGTAGGCGACGTCGGGGTGGACGGCGACGGCGGTGTTCGACACGAGCGTCCACGGCGTGGTCGTCCAGACCAGCAGGGGCGTGCCGGCCCAGGGGCCGCTGGTCAGCGGGAAGCGGACGTAGACCGACGGGTCGACGACGTCCTCGTAGCCCTGCGCGAGCTCGTGGTCGCTCAGGGTGGTGCCGCAGCGCGGGCAGTAGGGCGCGACGCGGAAGTCCTCGCTGAGCAGGCCCTTGTCGAAGATCGTCTTGAGGGCCCACCAGACGCTCTGGACGTACTCGCTGTCCATCGTCCGGTAGGGGTCGGACATGTCGGTCCAGTAGGCCATGCGCTCGGTCATGTCCTCGAACAGGTCGACGTTGCGCAGCACCGACTCGCGGCACTTGGCGTTGAACTCGGCGATGCCGAACGCCTCGATGTCGGGCTTGCCGTTGAAGCCCAGCTCCTTCTCGACCGCGATCTCGACGGGCAGGCCGTGGCAGTCCCAGCCGGCCTTCCGCTCGACGTGGAAGCCCTGCATGGTCTTGAAGCGGGGGAAGACGTCCTTGAACACGCGCGCCTCGACGTGGTGCGTGCCGGGCGTGCCGTTGGCCGTGGGCGGGCCCTCGTAGAACGTCCAGCGCGGGGCGTCCTGGGTGGCCTCGAGCGACGCGTCGAACGTCCGGTTCTCGTCCCAGAACGACAGGATCTCGCGCTCCATCGCCGGCAGGTCGACGTGGGCGGGGACGGGGCGGTACCGAGGCGTCTGCGTCACGACGTGGAAGTCTACGGGGGCGCGCGCGGGGGACGTCCACGGCCGCGTGGGCCGCCGAGTTGTCGCGCGCCCGACGCAGGTCTACTGTCCGGGCATGCCCACCGAGAACCTGGTCGTCCGCGAGGGCGAGGAGCCCTGGACCGACGCCGAGCGCGACGAGGTCCGCGCCGAGCTGCAGAACGATCTCGAGCGCCTGCGCCGCGAGCTGGACCTCTCGGCCCAGGACCTGCAGGACCTGCTGCGCGACGGGGCCGACGGCGCCGGCCGCGACCAGGCCGACGAAGGCTCGGTGGCGCTGGAGCGCGACTCGGAGATGAGCCTGGCCGCCAACCAGCGGATGCTGCTCGTCCAGACCGAGAAGGCGCTCGAGCGGCTCGCCTCCGGCGCGTACGGCGAGTGCGAGTCGTGCGGGCAGCCGATCGGCAAGATGCGGCTCATGGCCTTCCCGCGCGCCACCCTGTGCGTGAGCTGCAAGCAGCGCGAGGAGCGCCGCTGAGGCTGGACCCCTCGGCCGGAGCGGGACGCCGGTCGGCCTAGTCGCGGCCGCGGACGCCCGACGACGTCGGGCGTGCGCTGCGAGCCGTGTGGGACACTCGCCCTGACATGGAAGCCGCGCGAGGAGCGTCGCTGAGCCCCGCCGGAGACGGCCCCGGCTCGCGACCATACGTCCTGACCTTCACCCTCGTCGCCCTCGGCGTGTGGGTGGTCGACCAGCTCACCAAGGTGTGGGCCGTCGAACGGCTGCAGGGCGAGCCCTCGATCGAGGTGCTCCCGCCGGTGCTGAACCTCACCTTCGTGCGCAACCCCGGCGCCGCGTTCGGGATGGGCACGTCCATGACGATCGTGCTCACCATCGTGGCCGTCGCGGTGGCCGTCGTCGTCGTGCGGGCCGCGTCCCGGCTGCGGGACCGGGGCTGGGCGCTCGGCCTGGGCCTGCTGCTCGGCGGTGCCGTGGGCAATCTGACCGACCGCATCTTCCGCGAGCCGTCGGTCCTGCGCGGCCACGTGGTGGACTTCCTGGACTACGGGCCGTTCGTCGGCAACGTCGCCGACGTCGCGCTCACGTTCGCGGCCGTCGTCATCGTGTGGCGCACCCTGCGCGGAGTCGGCCTGGACGGCCAGAAGGTCGAGGACGACGCATGAGCCAGCCCCTGGAGCACAAGGTCCTGCGCGTCCCCGAGGGTCTGGCCGGCGAGCGGGTCGACGCGGCCCTGGCCCGCCTGCTCGGGCTTTCCCGCACCCGGGCGAGCGAGCTCGTGGCCGAGGGCCACGTCCTGCTGGACGGCCAGACCCCGATGAAGTCCGAGCGGGTCATGCCCGGCTCGCTGCTCGAGGCGTCCATCCCGGCCCCGCGCACGGCCGAGGTCGTGGCGCAGGCCGTGGAGGGCATGCGCATCGTGCACGACGACGACGACCTCGTCGTGGTCGACAAGCCGATCGGCGTCGCGGCCCACCCCAGCGTCGGCTGGGAGGGCCCGACGGTGCTCGGCCACCTCGCCGCCGCCGGCTACCGCATCTCGACGTCCGGCGCCCCCGAGCGCCAGGGCATCGTGCACCGCCTGGACGTCGGCACGAGCGGGCTCATGGCCGTGGCCAAGTCCGAGCACGCCTACACGGTCATGAAGCAGGCGTTCCGCACGCGCACCGTCGACAAGACGTACCACGCGCTCGTGCAGGGCCACCCCGACCCGCACACCGGCACGATCGACGCGCCCATCGCGCGGCACCCCAAGCACGACTTCAAGTTCACGGTGAAGGCCGACGGACGACCGAGCATCACGCACTACGACACGCTCGAGGCGCACCGCTACGCGTCCCTGCTGACCATCAAGCTGGAGACCGGCCGCACGCACCAGATCCGCGTCCACATGAGCGCGGTCAAGCACCCGTGCGTCGGCGACCTGCAGTACGGCGCCGACCCGGTGCTGGCCCGCAAGGTCGGCCTGGAGCGCCAGTGGCTGCACGCGGTGAAGCTCGGGTTCCTGCACCCGCGCACCAACGAGTACGTCGAGTTCGAGTCGACCTATCCCGAGGACCTGCAGCGCGCGCTCGACGTCGTCCGCGACCTGGACTAGGTCACCTGAGCGGGCGGTGAGGCCCCGTCGAGCGTGACGTTCGGGGGCACTTTCGGCGCCGGAGTGCCCCCGAACGTCACACTCGACGGTCACCGCCAGCGCGCGGCGCCGGGCCAGGACGTCCACCACGGTGGTGGCGCCAGCGTCCACGAGCGGTAGCGCGCTCGAAGGGCGTCGCGCCGGGCGGCGCGGACGCGACTCGCCAACGCCGTCCGGTCGCGATGGTCCAGCGAGGAGACGCGGACGACGACCAGGCCGGCGCGCTCCAGACGCTCCTCGCGCCGGTTGTCCTTCGCGTGCTGGTGCCGTTCGCGGTGGTGGTCCCCGTCGACCTCCAGGACGAGGCCGGTCTGGGGCTCGAGAAGGTCGACGACGCCCAGCAGCCGCTCGTCCTCGCAGGAGAACACCGGGACGTTGACCTGGAGTCCTGGCACGTCGGCGTCGAGGCGGGCGACGAGCCGGGTGCGCGTCTCCCAGGGGCTCGCCGACCGCGACGAACCGAGCAGCAGGGCCCGCCGTGCTCGTGCCAGCCCTCGGACGCGGCGGTGGGCCGCGAGCGTCCGTTCGACCGCCGCCGGGGAGGTGTGGGCCACGTCGCTGGTGGTCGACGTGGCCATGTCGAGCATGACGACGGCCTCCCGGAGGTCCCCGTGCCCGGCACATCTCGTCGAAGACCGCGCGCGCGAGGGTCGTGACGCGGTAGGCGCCGAGGTCGACCACCTCGTCCGGGTGCAAGAGGCCGCGGTGCGGGCGCACGAGCCCGTCGCGCGTCCGCACCTGCGTCCCGGGCGGGCAGTGGACGGACACGGGCTCCGCCACCGTGTCGCGGACACGGTCGAACCACGGATTGCCCTGGAGCACGAGAGCCGCCCACCCGCCGACGACACCGTGCCGACCGGCCACGGCGACGGCACGGGCGACGTGGTCGAGCAGCGGGCCGGACGGCGCGGACGTGGGACGCACGATCCCGTGCGCGAGACGAGTCCATGCGCGGCCGCGGAGCTCGTCCTTCGTGGTGCCGGAGCGCAGCACGTCGGCGGTGCGTCGGGTGTGCAGCAGGGGATCGGTCATCGGCCCACGGTGCCCTCGGCCTGCTCGCAGCGGCCTGCGCCCGTCCACACCCCCCGTCGGGCGTGACGTTCGAGGGCACGTCGCAGCCGGAAATGCCCCCGAACGTCACGCTCGACGGGGACGCGCCGACGCGCGGGGTGACGCACGTCCCGCCCGGGACGCTGGCGCGCGGTGCGACAATGAGGCGCATGACCCGTGTGCTGCAGCAGTCCGAGAAGCTGAGGGACGTCCTCTACGACATCCGCGGACCGGTCAGCGCACGAGCCGCCCAGATGGAGGCCGAGGGGCACCGCATCCTCAAGCTCAACATCGGCAACCCGCAGCCCTTCGGCTTCGACGCGCCGGCCGAGATTCTGCAGGACGTCATCGCGGCGCTGCCCGTCTCGCAGGGCTACTCCGACTCGCGCGGCATCCTGTCGGCGCGCCGCGCGGTGGTGCACCACTACCAGCTGCAGGACGGCTTCCCGGCGCTCGACATCGACGACGTGTGGCTGGGCAACGGCGTCTCCGAGCTCATCTCGATCGCCCTCCAGGCGCTGCTGGACGACGGCGACGAGGTCCTCATCCCCGTGCCGGACTACCCGCTGTGGACGGCGGTGACGAACCTGGCCGGCGGGCGCCCCGTGCACTACCGCTGCGACGAGGACAACGGCTGGAACCCCGACCTCGAGGACCTGGCGTCGAAGATCACCGACCGCACCAAGGCGATCGTGGTCATCAACCCGAACAACCCCACCGGCGCCGTGTACTCGCGCCGGACGCTCGAGGGCATCGCCGAGCTCGCGCGCAGGCACGGGCTCGTGCTCATGGCCGACGAGATCTACGACAAGATCCTGTACGACGACGCCGAGCACGTCCCGCTGGCGAGCGTCGCCCCGGACGTCATGACGCTCACCTTCAACGGCCTGTCCAAGGCGTACCGCGTGTGCGGCTACCGGGCCGGCTGGATGGTCGTGTCGGGGCCCAAGGAGCACGCGGCGAGCTACCTCGAGGGCGTCAACCTGCTCGCGTCCATGCGGCTGTGCCCGAACGTGCCGGCGCAGCACGCGATCCAGGTCGCGCTCGGCGGCTACCAGTCGATCAAGGAGCTGATCCTGCCCGGCGGACGCCTGCTCGAGCAGCGCGACACCGCGGTCGCCGAGCTGCGCAAGATCCCCGGCGTGAGCGTCGTGCAGCCGCGTGGCGCGCTGTACGCCTTCCCGCGGCTCGACCCCGAGGTCTACCCGGTCAAGGACGACCAGCAGCTGGCGCTGGACCTGCTGATGAAGGAGAAGATCCTCATCACGCCGGGCACCGGCTTCAACTGGCCCGACCCGGACCACCTGCGCATCGTGACCCTGCCGTGGGCCCGCGACCTGGCCGAGGCCATCCAGCGGCTGGGCAGCTTCCTGTCGTCGTACGAGCCCGCCTGACGCCGCGCGGGTGAGTGACCCGCGCAACCGTCCTCGACGGTTGTCAGACCCTGGTGTGAGCATGTGACGCAGACCACGAGGGAGCCTGCGATGACCGACATGATCCGCGCCAGGGGACTGGTGAAGCGCTACAAGGAGGTCGAGGCCCTGGCCGGCCTCGACCTCACCGTGCCGCAGGGCACGGTGCTGGGCCTGCTCGGGCCCAACGGGGCCGGCAAGACGACAGCGGTGCGCATCCTGGCGACGCTGCTGGAGCCCGACGAGGGCACGGCCGAGGTGGCCGGCGTCGACGTGCTCGCCGACCCCGACGGCGTCCGCAGCCGCATCGGGCTGTCGGGCCAGTACGCCGCCGTCGACGAGCACCTGACCGGCTACGAGAACCTCGAGATGGTGGGCCGGCTGTACGGCATGGGCCGGGCCCGCTCCGGCGCCCGGGCGCGCGAGCTGCTCGAGCGCTTCGACCTCGCCGACGCCGGCGACCGTCCGGCCAAGACCTACTCCGGCGGCATGCGCCGCCGGCTCGACCTGGCCGGGGCGCTGGTGGCCGAGCCGCCCGTGCTGATCCTGGACGAGCCGACGACCGGCCTGGACCCGCGCAGCCGACAGCAGATGTGGGCGGTCATCCGCGACCTGGTCGCGTCCGGCGCCACGCTGCTGCTGACGACCCAGTACCTCGAGGAGGCCGACCTGCTGGCCGACGAGATCGTCGTCATCGACCGCGGCCGGGCGATCGCCCAGGGCACGGCCGACGACCTCAAGTCGCAGACCGGCGGCGAGCGCATCGAGGTCGTCGTCGCCGACCCGGCCCGCCGCCCGGACGCCGCCACCGTCCTGGAGCGGGTCGCGCTGGGGGAGGTGCAGGTCGACGAGAACGGGCGCGGCGTCACCGCCGCGGTCGAGGGCGACGGCGCCCACCACCTCATGACCGTCCTGCAGGGGCTGCGCGAGGTCCGCGTCGACGTGCTCGACGTCGGCCTGCGACGTCCGACGCTGGACGACGTCTTCCTCTCCCTCACCGGCCGCACGGCCGAGGAGGAGTCCGCGACCGCCCACGCCGACGTCGAGGAGGTGGCCCGATGAGCGCCGCACGCGTCGCCACCGACGGATGGGTCGTGGCCAAGCGCAACCTGATCAAGATCAAGCGGGTCCCGGAGATCCTGGTCTTCGTCCTGCTCTCGCCGATCATGTTCGTGCTGCTGTTCGCCTACGTCTTCGGCGGTGCGATCGACCCGGGCGGTGGCGTGAACTACCGCGAGTTCCTCATCGGCGGCATCTTCGCCCAGACCGTCGTCTTCGGGGCGACGTTCACCGGCGCGGGGCTGGCCGAGGACATGCAGAAGGGCATCATCGACCGGTTCCGCTCGCTGCCGATGTCGCGCTCGGCGGTGCTGGTGGGCCGCACGGCGTCCGACATCGTCTACAACGTCCTGTCGCTCATCATCATGGCGCTGACCGGCCTGCTGGTCGGGTGGCGGGCGCGCGAGTCGGTGCTGGAGACGCTGGCCGCGTTCGGCCTGCTGATCCTGTTCGCCTACGCGATCAGCTGGGTGATGGGCTACGTCGGGCTGCTGGTGCCGAGCGTCGAGGTGATCAACAACGCCTCGTTCATCGTCATCATGCCGCTCACGTTCGTCTCCAACGCCTTCGTGCCGCTGGAGTCCTTCCCGTCCGGGCTGCGGACGTTCGTCGAGTGGAACCCGGTCTCGGCGCTGACCCAGGCCGTCCGCGAGCTGTTCGGCAACACCAGCGACGCGGTGCCCGTGCCGGACGTGTGGAGCATGCAGCACCCGGCGCTGTACACGCTGCTGTGGGTGGTGCTGATCCTGCTCGTGTTCGTGCCGCTGTCCATCCGCCAGTACCGCTTGTCGACGTCGCGATGAGCGGGGCGCGCCTGCCGATCTCGTCGGTGGCCTGACGTAGGCTGGGGCCCTTCCCCGAAGCGCCCCGGCCTGCGCCTTGCGTGCCGTCGTTCGTCCCTGCCTGAGGAGGCCCTCGCACCCATGCCGAGCGACTCGTCCTTCGTGCACCTGCACGTCCACACGGAGTACTCGATGCTCGACGGGGCGGCGCGCCTGGGGCAGATGTTCGAGCGCACCGCGCAGCTGGAGATGCCGGCCATCGCGATGACCGACCACGGCAACGTGCACGGCGCGTACGACTTCTACTCGCAGGCCAAGAAGGCCGGCGTGAAGCCGATCATCGGCATGGAGGCCTACCTCACGCCCAACACCCACCGCAGCGAGAAGAAGCGCGTGCAGTGGAACAAGGGCGGCGACGACGACGTCTCGGGTGGTGGCGCCTACACCCACATGACGCTGCTGGCCGAGTCCACCGAGGGCATGCACAACCTGTTCCGGATCTCCAGCCGGTCCAGCCTCGAGGGCTACTACTACAAGCCGCGCGCCGACCGCGAGCTGCTGGCCGAGCACGCCCGGGGCATCATCGCCACGACCGGCTGCCCGTCCGGTGAGATCCAGACCTGGCTGCGCATCGGCAACTACGAGAAGGCCCGCGAGAGCGCCGCCGAGTTCCGCGAGATCTTCGGCAAGGACAACTTCTTCCTCGAACTGATGGACCACGGGCTGTCCATCGAGACCCGGGTCCGTGACGGCCTGCTGCGGCTCATGAAGGACCTCGACCTGCCGCCGATCGCGACGAACGACTCGCACTACTCCCACCCCGAGGAGTACAAGGCGCACGAGGCGCTGCTGTGCGTCCAGTCCGGCAGCAACCTGTCCGACCCCAACCGGTTCAAGTTCGACAGCCAGGACTACTACATCAAGTCCCCGGCCGAGATGCGCGAGCTGTGGGAGGACCGGCACGGGCTCAAGGAGGCGTGCGACAACACGCTCCTCATCGCCGAGCGCTGCGAGGTCGAGTTCACCGAGTCCACCGGCGGCTACATGGCGCGCGCCGACGTGCCCGAGGGCGAGACCGAGGAGTCCTGGTTCGTCAAGCAGGTCTGGGCCGGCATCGAGCAGCGCTACCCGGGCGACCGGCTGACCGACGAGGTCCGCGCGCGCGTCGAGATGGAGCTCGACGTCATCCGCACCAAGGGCTACTGCGGCTACTACCTGGTGGTCGCCGACTTCATCAACTGGTCCAAGGACAACGGCATCCGCGTCGGCCCGGTCGTGGCTCGGGCGCCGGCTCCATCGCCGCCTACGCGCTGCGCATCACCGACCTGTGCCCGATCGAGCACGGCCTGATCTTCGAGCGGTTCCTCAACCCCGAGCGCCCCTCGATGCCCGACTTCGACATCGACTTCGACGAGCGTCGCCGCGGCGAGGTCATCCAGTACGTCTCGCGCAAGTACGGCAGCGACCGCGTCGCCCAGATCGCGACGTTCGGACGGATCAAGTCCAAGCAGGCGGTCAAGGACGCCAGCCGCGTCCTGGACTACCCCTTCGCCATGGGCGAGCGCATCACCAAGGCGCTCCCGCCGGACATCATGGGCAAGGGCGTCCCGCTGGGCGAGCTGTTCAACCCCGAGCACAAGCGCTACGGCGACGGCGCGGAGTTCCGCGCGCTGTACGAGCAGGACGCCGACGTCCGCACGGTCGTCGAGACCGCCAAGGGCCTGGAGGGCCTGATCCGCCAGTGGGGCGTCCACGCCGCCGGCGTCATCATGTCCAGCGAGCCGCTGCTCGACATCGTGCCGATCATGAAGCGCGAGCAGGACGGCGCGATCATCACGCAGTTCGACTACCCGATGTGCGAGTCGCTCGGCCTGGTCAAGATGGACTTCCTGGGCCTGCGCAACCTCACGGTCCTCGACGACGCGCTCGTCAACATCAAGGCCAACCGGGGTGAGGACGTCGTCCTGGAGGACCTGCCCTTCGACGACCCGGCCACGTTCGAGCTGCTCTCGCGCGGCGACACGCTCGGCGTCTTCCAGCTCGACGGCGGCCCCATGCGCGCGCTGCTGCGCAGCATGAAGCCGGACAAGTTCGCCGACATCTCGGCCGTCGGCGCGCTCTACCGCCCCGGGCCCATGGGCGCGGACTCACACAACAAGTACGCCCGGCGCAAGAACGGCCGCGAGAAGATCGAGCCGATCCACCCCGAGCTGGAGGAGCCGCTCAAGGACGTCCTCGGCGAGACGTACGGCCTGATCGTCTACCAGGAGCAGGTCATGGCGATCGCCCAGGTGCTGGCCGGGTTCTCGCTCGGACAGGCCGACAACCTGCGCCGCGCCATGGGCAAGAAGAAGAAGTCCGAGCTCGACAAGCAGTACGCGGGCTTCCAGGCCGGCATGCTCGAGCGCGGCTACTCGCAGAAGGCGATCACCACGCTGTGGGAGATCCTGCTGCCCTTCTCCGACTACGCCTTCAACAAGGCGCACTCGGCTGCGTACGGCGTCGTCTCCTACTGGACGGCCTACCTCAAGGCCAACTACCCGGCCGAGTACATGGCCGCGCTGCTCACCAGCGTCCGCGGCGACAAGGACAAGTCGGCGGTCTACCTCAACGAGTGCCGGCGCATGGGCATCAAGGTGCTGCCGCCGGACGTCAACGACTCGGTGGCCAACTTCGCGTCCGTCGGCACCGACATCCGCTTCGGCCTGGCCGCCATCCGCAACGTCGGCGAGAACGTCGTGGCCGAGATCGTCGCCACCCGGCAGGAGAAGGGCGCGTTCACGTCCTTCACCGACTTCCTGCAGAAGGTGCCCGACCGGGTCTGCAACAAGCGTGTCGTCGACTCGCTCATCAAGGCCGGCGGCTTCGACTCGCTCGGTCACCAGCGGCGTGCGCTGGTGACCATCGCCGAGGACGCGGTCGACCAGTACGGCGTGCTGAAGAAGGGCTCGGACGTCCAGGACTCGCTGTTCGGCGGCACCGACGACGAGCTGGCCGGCGTGACGATCACCGTGCCGACCATCCCCGAGTGGGACAAGACCCAGCTGCTGGCCTACGAGCGCGACATGCTCGGCCTGTACGTCTCGGACCACCCGCTGCTCGGCCTGGAGCACGTGCTGCGCGCCAGCAGCGACTGCACCATCGGCGACCTCAACGCCGACGCCGACCGCCCGGACGGCTCCACCGTGCGGCTGTGCGGCCTGGTCAGCGCGGTGTCCAAGCGCATGACCAAGAAGGGCGACACCTGGGCGATCGTGACGCTGGAGGACCTCGAGGGCGCGATCGACGTCCTGGTCTACCCCTCGGCGTACACGCTGGCCGGCCAGTCGCTGGTCCAGGACGCGATCGTCGTGGTCAAGGGTCGGGTCAAGCGCAAGGACGAGGGCCTGGAGGTCAGCGCGATGGAGGTGACCCAGCCGGCGCTCAGCACGAGCGGCTCGGAGGGCCCGATCGTCGTGACGCTGCCGGTCGCCCGGTGCACCCAGGACACCATCGCCCAGTTCAAGCACGTGCTCGGCTCCTACCCGGGCACGGCCGAGGTGCACCTGCGGCTGCAGAGCGCCCAGGGCACCAAGGTGATGCGGCTCGACCGGGGTCTGCGGGTGACGCCGTCGTCGTCGCTCATCGCGGACCTCAAGGAGCTGCTCGGCCCGAGCTGCCTGTCGTGAGGCGCCGTCCGGTCGCGGGCCTGCTGCTCGCCGCGGTGCTGCTCGGCGCCCTCGCCGGCGCGGTGTGGGCCGGCCTGGCCGACCCCGCCCTGCTCGAGGTGCGCGAGCAGGGCATTGTCCTGACCGAGCGCGCGTCGACCGCCGCGATCGACGTCGTGCTGGTCTACCTGGCCGCGGGCGTGGTCGTCTGCCTCCCGCTGGGGGTGCTCACGGCCCGGCTCGTGCCCGGCCCGCGCGGGGTCGCCGTCACGGTCGTGGTCTCGCTGGTCGCGGCGGCCGTCGCCTACGCGACCGGACGCACGCTCGGTCCGCCCCGACCCGTCCGGTCTCACCGGTCTCGCGGCCGGCGACACCGTGCCGCAGCAGCTCGGA
>NZ_JBNFNZ010000024.1:0-13039 GCF_057364525.1 Aeromicrobium sp. PFPM2_SD2 | reverse complement strand
ACACGACCGACGGCGACGACCGCCCACGGACCGCGAGCAGGCCGGCGCACACCCAGGAGGAGCTCGGGGCATGGGGCACGAGGTACCCGGGCCCGGCCCGGGGCCGCCGCGCCGCCGGGTCGGCTCAGAACTTCGGGTCCGCGTACGCCTTGACGTTGGCCCGGACGCGCTTGATGTAGAACACGCCGCGCGGGTGCGAGCTGCGTCCGGCCGAGTCGACGTTGCCCTCCATCAGCCACACGTACTTGCTGTCGTACCTGATGACGATGCCGGCGTGGTGCGGGGTGCCGCCACCCACGGCGATGTACGCCACGCGACCGACCGCCGGGGACGAGCGCAGCCGCTTGCGCTTCTGCTCGGCCTTCCAGGTCGACGGGAACGACGAGCGCTTCACGACCGCCTGACCCTCGCCGGCGGCGTAGCTCGTCCAGGCGGTGAAGAACGCGCACCAGGCGGCGCCGCTGTCGGTGCGGCCCATCCAACGGTTGAACTTGCTCTTGCGGAACGAGGGCTCCTTGTAGCCGCGCTGCGACAGGGCGACCGCGGCGATGCCGGCCCGGTCGCGGTTGCCCGAGGCGACGGCGACCGTCTTGTCGCGGGCGTTGCCGTTGGTGTAGATCGCGCCGGCCTTGAACTTCTGCAGGCACGCACCCTCGACGAGGCCGCAGCGGGCGTCGGCGGCCGGGTAGCCGAACCGGCCGAAGGGACCGCCCTTGCGGCGGTACTCGGTGGCCGCGCGACCGCGGACGACCCACGTGCGGTTCGCCGCCTGGACGAGCACGCCCTGGCGGTAGATGCGCCAGCGGACGTTGCCCTTCTGGGACACGCCCGAGGTGGGCGACCCGAGGATGAAGCGCAGCGACGCCTGCCGCTGGGACAGCGAGTGCGAGCGGACCTGCGTCAGGCGGATGACCCGGCTGCGCAGGTCGCCGATCTTCACCCGGTACTTGGCCGTGCTGCTCGGGCGCATCGAGAAGGTGTAGACGCCGCTGCTGGACGTGCGGGTCGTGCCGATCTGGACGGCCTTGTTGCGCGAGTTGTAGCGGTAGACCTTGACCAGCATGCGCTTGTAGGCGCGGCCGCTGGCAGCGGTGGCCTTGCCCCGCAGCCAGACGTTCTCGCCCCGGACGAACCGGGTCTCCGTGCCGGAGTTCATGGACAAGGTGATCTTGCGGGACGCCGCGTTGGCGCTGGTCTGTGAGACGGCCACGAACGTCCCGGCCAACAGGGCCACGGACGCGAGTGCGGAGACGATTCGACGAGGCTGCACCTGGTTTCCCCCTTCTTCAGGTGCGAACACCGTAACCGTGGTACCCGCCGGACGCAGAATCAGCGTCGGTCGCGCAGGATCCGGCGCACCTGCTCGAGCCGCTCGCGCACGCGCGCCTCGAAGCCGTGCGGTCCCGGCGTGTAGTACTCGACGCCGTCGACGCCGTCGGGCGCGTACTGCTGCTCGACCACGCCGCGCGGGTCCGCGTGCGGGTAGCGGTAGTCGTGACCGTGCCCGAGCTTCTTGGCACCGGCGTAGTGCGCGTCGCGCAGTGCCGGCGGGACGGGCCCGACCTTGCCGGCCCGGACGTCGGCCATCGCGGCGTCGATCGCCTGGATGACCGAGTTCGACTTCGGCGCCGCGGCGAGGTGGATGACCGCCTGGGCCAGCGGGATGCGGGCCTCGGGGAAGCCGATCATCGCGACGGCCTGCGCGGTGGCGGTGGCCAGCGGCAGCGCCGTCGGGTCGGCCATGCCGATGTCCTCGCTCGCGTGGATCATCAGGCGGCGCGCGATGAACCGCGGGTCCTCCCCCGCCTCGATCATCCGGGCCAGGTAGTGCAGGGCGGCGTCGACGTCCGAGCCGCGGATGGACTTGATGAACGCGCTCGTGACGTCGTAGTGCTGGTCGCCCTGGCGGTCGTAGCGCACGGCCGCCTTGTCGACCGCGAGCGCGGCGTCCTCGACGGTGACCTCCGCGTGGTCGCGCGCCTGCGCCGCGCCGGCGGCGGCCTCGAGGTAGGTCAGCGCGCGGCGTCCGTCTCCCCCGGCCAGCCGCACCAGGTGGTCGCGGGCCTCGTCGCTCAGCGTCACCGCGCCGGCCAGGCCGCGCTCGTCGGTGACCGCCCGGTCGACCAGGACGCCGATGTCGTCGTCGGTGAGGCTCTGCAGCGTGAGCAGCAGCGAGCGGCTCAGCAGCGGCGAGATGACGCTGAAGTGCGGGTTCTCGGTCGTGGCCGCCACCAGCGAGACCCACCGGTTCTCGACGCCGGGCAGCAGCGCGTCCTGCTGGGCCTTGCTGAACCGGTGCACCTCGTCGACGAACAGCACGGTCTCGACGCCGCTGCCGGCCAGCGCGCGGCGTGCGCCGGCGATGACGTCGCGGACCTCCTTGACGCCGGCCGACACCGCCGAGACCTCGACGAAGCGTCGGTTCGTGTGCCGGCTGATGAGCGAGGCCAGCGTCGTCTTGCCCGTGCCCGGCGGGCCCCACAGCAGGATCGTCAGCGGCTTGTCGCCGTCGATGACCTGGCGCAGCGGCGAGCCGGGCTCCAGCAGGTGCTGCTGGCCGACCAGCTCGTCGAGCGAGCGCGGACGCATCCGCACCGCGAGCGGTGCCGAGGCGTGCTCGTTGCCGGCCAGGCTGCCGCCGCCCGGCTGCCGGGGCAGCTCGGGCGGGGAGTCGGGCAGGTCGAACAGGCCGTCGGTCACCCGACGAGCCTACCCAGCGGGCTCAGGCCTGCTCGCCCTTCGGCTCGGGCTTGGCGTCGACGCCCGCCTCCTTGCGCTGCTCGGGGGTGATCGGCGCCGGCGCGGACGTCAGCGGGTCGAAGCCGCCGCCGCTCTTGGGGAACGCGATGACCTCGCGGATCGAGTCGGCGCCGGTGAGCAGCGCGACCGTCCGGTCCCAGCCGAAGGCGATGCCGCCGTGCGGGGGCGCGCCGAACTGGAACGCGTCCAGCAGGAAGCCGAACTTGTCCTCGGCCTCGGCCTCGTCGATGCCCATGATCGAGAAGACCTGCTTCTGGACGTCCTGGCGGTGGATGCGGATCGAGCCGCCGCCGACCTCGTTGCCGTTGCACACCAGGTCGTAGGCCAGCGCGAGGGACGTGCCGGGGTCGGCGAGCGTCGCCGGGTCCTGCGGCGCGGTGAAGGCGTGGTGGACGGCCGTCCACTCGCCGCCGCCCACGGCGACGTCGCCGGACTCGAGCTCGTTGACCGGCTCGAACATCGGCCAGTCCACGACCCAGGCGAACGACCAGGCCGACTCGTCGATGAGCTCGCAGCGGCGGCCGATCTCCAGGCGGGCGGCGCCGAGCAGCTGCCGGCTGGCCTTGGGGGCGCCGGCGGCGAAGAAGACGCAGTCGCCGGGCCGGGCACCGACGTGGGCGGCCAGTCCGTCGCGCTCGGCGTCGGTGAGGTTCTTGGCCACCGGCCCGCCGAGGGTGCCGTCCTCCTGGACGAGCACGTAGGCCAGGCCCTTCGCGCCGCGCTGCTTGGCCCACTCCTGCCAGCCGTCGAGCTGGCGGCGGGCCTGCGAGGCGCCGCCGGGCATGACGACCGCGCCGACGTACGGCGCCTGGAAGACGCGGAAGGTGGTGTCGGCGAAGTACGCGGTGCAGTCGGTCAGCTCGTTGCCGAAGCGCAGGTCGGGCTTGTCCGAGCCGTACTTGTTCATCGCGTCCGCGTAGGTGATCCGCGGGAAGGGACGCGGCAGCTCGACGTCGATGAGGCGCCAGATCTCGGCGTAGATCTCCTCGGCCAGGGCCATGACGTCGTCCTGGTCGACGAAGCTCATCTCGATGTCGAGCTGGGTGAACTCCGGCTGCCGGTCGGCGCGGAAGTCCTCGTCGCGGTAGCAGCGCGCGATCTGGTAGTAGCGCTCCAGCCCGCCGACCATGAGCAGCTGCTTGAACAGCTGCGGGCTCTGCGGCAGGGCGTACCAGCTGCCCGGGTGCAGGCGGGCCGGCACGACGAAGTCGCGGGCGCCCTCGGGCGTCGAGCGGGTCAGCGTCGGGGTCTCGACCTCGACGAAGTCGTGGCGGCCGAGCACCTCGCGGGCGGCGGCGTTGACCTTGCTGCGCAGGCGCATCGCCGCGGCCGGGCCGCTGCGGCGCAGGTCGAGGTAGCGGTACTTCAGGCGCGCCTCCTCGCCGACGGCGCCGGCGTTGGAGGCGTCGTCGATCGGGAACGGCAGCGGCGCGGACGTCGACAGGATCTCGACGTCGTCGGCGATGACCTCGATCTCGCCGGTGGCGATGGCGCTGTTCTCGTTGCCCTCGGGGCGGCGCTCGACGGTGCCGGTGATCTTGAGGCAGAACTCGGCGCGCAGCTGGTGGGCGACCTCCTCGCGCACGACCACCTGGGACACGCCGCTGGCGTCGCGCAGGTCGATGAAGGCCACACCGCCGTGGTCTCGTCGACGCGCGACCCATCCGGCGAGCGTGACCTGCTCGCCGACGTTCGCGGCGGTCAGGCTTCCGGCTGCGTGGGTGCGGATCACGAGGTGGTCTCCTTCGAGTGGGGGGTGACGATGCGGGGCGCGAGGTCCTCGGCCGGGGGCGTCCACGCGTGCGGGTCGGCGTCGACCTGCTCGCCGCTGCGGATGTCCTTGACCGAGTGGGCGCCGCCCTCGGCGGGCGGGAACCAGACGTACGGGATGCCGCGCCGCTCGGCGTGGCGGATCTGCTTGCCGAACTTGGCGGCGCTCGGGGCGACCTCGCAGGCGATGCCGCGCTGGCGCAGGGCGTCGCGACCGCCCTGCTCTCGGCGCGGCGCTCCTCGTCGAACAGGGCCACGAGGACGGTCGAGGGCACCGAGCGGTCGGTGGTGTAGCCGTCGGCGACCAGCGGACCGAGCAGGCGCGAGACGCCCAACGAGATGCCGACGCCGGGGTACGTGCTGCGTCCGTCGCTGGCGAGCTGGTCGTAGCGGCCGCCCGAGCAGATCGACCCGAGCTGCTCGTAGCCGCTCATGCGGGTCTCGAACACGGTGCCGGTGTAGTAGTCCAGGCCGCGGGCGATGCGCAGGTCGGCGGTGACCGTGACGGTGCCGGGCACGCCGGCGGCGCCCTCGACGACCTGGGCCAGCTCGGCGAGTCCCTGCTCGAGCAGCTCGTGCTCGACGCCCAGGGCCCGCACCTGCTCGACGAACGAGGTGTCGGTCGTGCAGATCTCGGCCAGCTCCAGGCACTTGTGCGCCTGGTCGGCGCTGAGCCCCTCGGCTTCCAGCAGCTCGACGATCGACTCGCGCGGCAGCTTGTCGAGCTTGTCGACCACGCGCATGACGGCGGCGGGGTCCGTCACGCCGAGGCCGAGGTAGAACCCCTCGAGCAGGCGGCGGTTGTTGACCTGCAGCGTCATGGGCGGCACCGGCAGGCCGGACAACGCCTCGGCCATGACCCGGGCGACCTCGACGTCGAAGTGGAAGGGCAGCACGTCGCGGCCGACGATGTCGATGTCGGCCTGGGTGAACTCGCGGTAGCGGCCCTGCTGCGGGCGCTCGCCGCGCCAGACCTTCTGGATCTGGTAGCGGCGGAACGGGAACTCCAGCTTGCCCTGGTTCTCCAGCACGTAGCGCGCGAACGGGACGGTCAGGTCGAAGTGCAGGCCGAGACCGGCGTCCTCGCCCTCCTCGGCGTGCAGCCGGCGCAGGACGTAGACCTCCTTGTCGATCTCGCCCTTGCGCAGCAGCTGGTCCATCGGCTCGACGGCGCGCGTCTCCAGGTTGGCGAAGCCGTGCAGCTCGAACGTGCGGCGCAGGTGGTCGACGACCGACAGCTCCAGGAACCGGTCGGCCGGCAGGTACTCGGGGAAGCCGCTCAGCGGCGTGGGCTTGGCCATCAGAGCAGCTCCGCCAGGAAGGGGTTGGTCGCGCGCTCCTGGCCGACGGACGTCTGAGGCCCGTGGCCGGGCAGCACGACGACGTCGTCGCGCTGCGGCAGCACCGCGTCGGTCAGGCTCTGCAGCATCCGGCCGTGGTCGCCGCCGGTGAGGTCGGTGCGCCCGATGGAGCCGGCGAACAGGAAGTCACCGCTGAACATGAGCGCCGAGACGTCGTCACGGTCGGGGTAGTCGGTCGTGTAGACGACGGTGCCGGGCGTGTGGCCGGGCACGTGCGTGACGGTCAGCGTCAGGCCGTCGACCTCGACGACGGCGCCGTCGACGGCGTCGCGGACGTCGGCCGGCTCGGGCAGGCGCACGTCGCCGTCCAGGCCGAGCTGGGCGCGCAGCATCGCGGCGGACTCGTTCGAGATGGCGGCCATCGGGTCGGCGAGCAGGTGCCGGTCGGCGGGGTGGATCCAGACCGGGCAGCCGAACTCGGCGGCGACGGCGTGGGCGTCCCACAGGTGGTCGAAGTGGCCGTGGGTGACGAGCACCGCGGACGGGGTCAGGTCGTGCTCGGCGGCCGCGGCGCGGACGCCGTCGAGGGCGTCCTGACCGGGATCGACGACGACGCACCCGGCCCCGCGGTCACGGGCGACGAGGTAGCAGTTCGCCTGCAGCGGACCGGCAGGGAAGGAGGCGACGAGCACGCGGGACAGCGTACGCGAGCGTGCTGGCGCGCCGCGAATGCCTCGCACCCTAGACTGTCGCCCATGAACGCAGCGGCCAACGACGAGCCCGGCACCACGGCAGCCCCCGAGCCCTGGGGACGCATCGACGCGGACGGCACCGTCTACCTGAGGACGGCCGACGGCGAGCGGGTCATCGGGCAGTGGCTCGGTGGCGACGCCGCCGAGGGGCTGGCGATGTACGAGCGCCGCTTCGCCGGGCTGGAGATCGAGGTCGAGCTGCTCGAGAAGCGGCTGGCCAGCGGCACCCTCTCCCCCGACGACGCCGGCAAGGCGATCGAGAAGGTCCGGGCCCAGGTGGCCGAGGCCCAGGTCATCGGCGACGTCGAGAGCCTGCGCACCCGGCTGGACGCGCTCGCCCCGCTCCTGGAGAAGCAGCGCGAGGAGCGTCGCGCGCAGAAGGCCGCCAAGGCCCAGCACGCGGTGGCCGAGAAGACCCGCATCAGCGAGGAGGCCGAGCGCATCGCCGGCTCCGACGAGTGGCGACGCGGTGCCGACCGCATGCGCGAGCTGCTCGAGGAGTGGAAGGCGCTCCCCCGCGTCGACAAGAAGACCGACGACGAGCTGTGGCACCGCTTCTCCTCGGCGCGCACCACGTACACCCGCCGCCGCAAGGCCCACTTCGGCGAGCAGGCCCAGCAGCGCGACGCCGCGCAGAAGATCAAGGAGCGCCTGGTCGCCGAGGCCGAGGCGCTGTCGTCCTCGACCGACTGGGGCCGCACCGCCGGCGAGTACCGCGACCTGATGCAGCAGTGGAAGGCCGCCGGCCCCGCGCCGCGCAACGTCGACGAGAAGCTGTGGCGCAGGTTCCGGGCCGCGCAGGACGCCTTCTTCGGGGCGCGCGACGAGGCGAACGCCGCGCTCGACGCCGAGTTCGCGGTCAACGCCGAGGTCAAGGAGCAGATCCTGGCCGAGGCCGAGGCGCTGCTGCCGATCACCGACGCCGACGCCGCGCGCAAGGCCTGGCACGACATCGCCGACCGTTGGGAGGCGGCCGGCAAGGTCCCCCGCGGCCGCATCAAGGAGCTGGAAGGCCGCATCCGCAAGGTGGAGCAGGCCGTCCGGGCGGCGGGCGACGAGCAGTGGAAGCGCACCGACCCCGAGAAGTCGGCCCGCGCCGACGACATGATCGGCAAGCTCGAGAAGGCCATCGCCGACATCGAGGCCCAGCTGGAGCAGGCCAAGGCGTCCGGCGACACCCGCAAGGCGACCGAGCTCGAGCAGAACCTGGCCTCGCGCCAGTCGTTCCTCGACATGGCCCGCCGCGCGGCCGCCGACTTCTCCTAAACCCTCACCCGGCGGCCGCGCCGCCGCGATGTGGACGCAGAACGACCACGATCGATGCGATCGTGGTCGTTCTGCGTCCACGTCTCGCCGGAGGGCAAGCGTGGCGGGGGCTACTGGGTGAGGCGGTAGACGTCGAAGACGCCCTCGACGTTGCGCACGGCCGACAGCACGTGGCCCAGGTGCTTCGGGTCGCCCATCTCGAAGGTGAACTTCGCCCGGGCGACGCGGTCGCGTCCGGTCGTGATCGAGGCCGACATGATGTCGACGTGCTGGTCGGAGATGATCCGGGTGATGTCGCTGAGCAGGCGCGGCCGGTCCAGCGCCTCCACCTGCACCGACACCAGGAACGTGCTGGTGGCGGTGGGGGCCCAGCTGACGCCCACGATGCGCTCGGGCTGGGACTCCAGGCTCTTGATGTTCACGCAGTCCGCGCGGTGCACCGAGACGCCCGACCCGCGGGTCACGAAGCCGACGATCTGGTCGCCGGGCACCGGGGTGCAGCAGCGCGCCAGCTTGATCATGACGTCGCCGACGAGGTCGGAGACCACGACGCCGGCGTCGCCGTGCCGGTCGACGCGGTGGCGGCGGTCGCCGGCCCGCGGCATGGGCGTGGCCTCGGCCAGGTCCTCCTCCGCCGCCTCGCGTCCGCCGAGCAGCCCGAGGACGTGGTCGACGACGTTCTGGGCGCCGACGTTGCCCTCGCCGACCGCGGCGTAGAGGGCCGAGACGTCGGCGAGGTTCAGCTCGCGGGCGACGGCGTCCAGCGTGTCGTGCTTGAACAGGCGCTGGAGCGGCAGGCCCTCCTTGCGCATGAGCTTGACGATGGACGCCTTGCCGGCCTCGATCGACTCCTCGCGCCGCTCCTTGGTGAACCACTGGCGGATCTTGTTCTTGGCCCGCGGGCTGACCGCGAAGTCCAGCCAGTCGCGCGAGGGGCCCGCGTTGGGCGACTTGGAGGTGAAGATCTCGACGACGTCGCCGCTCTCGAGCTTGGACTCCAGCGACACCAGGCGTCCGTTCACCCGGGCGCCGACCGTGGAGTGCCCGACCTCGGTGTGCACGGCGTAGGCGAAGTCGACCGGCGTCGCACCGGCCGGCAGCTGGATGAGGTCGCCGCGCGGCGTGTAGACGTACACGCCGGCCTTCTGCATCTCGAAGCGCAGCGAGTCCAGGAAGTCGCCCGGGTCCTCGGTCTCGGACTGCCAGTCCAGCAGCTCGCGCAGCCAGACCATGTCGTCGGTCGAGGGCGGGGTCGCCTTGCCGCCGTTGGCCGCGGCGACGGCGTCCTCCTTGTACTTCCAGTGCGCCGCGACGCCGTACTCGGCGCGGCGGTGCATGGAGTAGGTGCGGATCTGCAGCTCCACCGACTTGCCCTGCGGGCCGATCACCGTCGTGTGCAGCGACTGGTACATGTTGAACTTCGGGACGCTGATGTAGTCCTTGAAGCGGCCCGGGATCGGGTTCCAGCGCGCGTGCAGCACGCCCAGGACGCCGTAGCAGTCGGCCACGTCGTCGACCAGGATGCGCACGCCGACCAGGTCGAAGATGTCGGAGAACTCGCGGCCGCGTACCAGCATCTTCTGGTAGATCGAGTAGTAGTGCTTGGGCCGGCCGGTGACCTTGGCCTTGATCTTGGCGTGGCGCAGGTCGTTCTCGACGTCGGCGATGACCTTCTCGAGGAACTTCTCGCGCGAGGGCGCGCGGTCGGCCACGAGGCGCACGATCTCGTCGTAGACCTTGGGGTGCAGGGTCGAGAACGACAGGTCCTCGAGCTCCCACTTGATGGTGTTCATGCCGAGGCGGTGGGCCAGCGGCGCGAAGATGTCGATGGTCTCGCGGGCGATGCGCTCCTGCTTGTCCTGTCGCAGGTAGCGCAGCGTGCGCATGTTGTGCAGCCGGTCGGCCAGCTTGATGACCAGGACGCGGATGTCCTTGCTCATCGCCACGACCATCTTGCGGATGGTCTCGGCCTGGGCGGTGTCGCCGAACTTGACCTTGTCGAGCTTGGTGACGCCGTCGACCAGGTGCGCGACCTCGTCGCCGAAGTCCTTGCGAAGGTCGTCCAGCGAGTACGGGGTGTCCTCGACCGTGTCGTGGAGCAGCGCGGCGCACAGCGTCGGGGCGGTCATGCCCAGCTCGGCCAGGATGGTCGTCACCGCGAGCGGGTGGGTGATGTAGGGGTCGCCGCTCTTGCGGGTCTGCCCCTCGTGCATCCGCTCCGCGACCTCGTAGGCCTTCTGGATGGACGCGACGTCGCCCTTGGGGTGGGTGGCGCGGTAGATGCGCAGCAGCGGGTCGAGCACCGGGTTGGCCGAGCTCGAGCGCGAGCCGATGCGGGCCAGCCGGTTGCGCACGCGCGCGGACGCGGGCGCCGACTGCTCGGTCGCCTTGACGCTCGGTTCCACCCGCTCTGCCACGTCTGTGCCTCCTGAACCCAGTCTAGGGGCGCAGGCCCGAGCCCGTGCTCACCACGTGCCGAACAGGGTCGCGGCCACGGACAGCACGAGCGCGGCGACGAGCACCAGCGCGACGATCCGGACCTGTCGGGGACTCAGCACGGGTGCTCCTCAGTAGGTGGCCAGGGCGGCGTACGGGACGTCGGCGGGCAGCGCGGCACGTCCGCCCAGGGCGGTCAGCTCGATGAGCACGAGGTGGCCGGCGACCAGCCCGCCCCCACGGCGCACCAGGTCGTCGGCGGCGGCCATCGTGCCGCCGGTGGCCAGGACGTCGTCGACGAGCACGACCCGCTGGCCAGGCCTCACCGCGTCCTGGTGCATCTCGAGCGTGGCGGTGCCGTACTCCAGCGCGTAGTCGACCCCGTAGGTCGCGGACGGCAGCTTGCCCGCCTTGCGGACCGGGACGAAGCCGGCGCCGAGCTCGTGAGCCAGGACGCCGCCGAGGATGAACCCGCGGGCCTCCATGCCGACCACGACGTCCACCTGGCCGCCGGCGAGCTCGAGGGCTCGGGCGGCCAGCGCGGCGACGGTCTGGGCGAACGCCTCGGCGTCGGCCAGGAGCGGGGTGATGTCACGGAACGTCACGCCCGGCTCGGGCCAGTCGGCCACGAGCCGGACGTGACGGTCCAGCAGTGCTTGCAGGTCGGTCACGCTCAGCTCGACGCACCCAGGTCGATGTCGCACTCGGACTTGGCGTGCTCGGAGATGTTGTCGCTCGCCTTGGAGAACTTGTCGGCGTTGAGGTTCTTCGACGCCTCGGTGATCTTCTGGGCCTGCTCGGCCGAGAGCTTCGACGGGTCGATCTCGTCGACCTTGTCGGCGTCGACGCCGGCGTCGTCGAGCGCCTTCTCGAACGACTCGGTGGCCTTCACCAGCGTGGACCAGTCGTCCTTGACGTCGTCGGGCGCCTCGTCGCGCAGGTCGCGGAAGGTGTCGAACGCCTCGGACAGGCTCTCGCCGCTGCTCAGCGAGCCGAAGTCGTCCTCGGCCTTCTCGAGGCGGTCGCAGTACGCACCGGTGCTGCTGCCGCCGCAGGCGGACAGCAGGGCGGACGCGACCAGGACGGCGGCGGCGGTCTTCAGGGTCTTCATGGGGATCCTCGGGTCGGCCGACGCTCAGCGCTCGTCGTCGGTGGTCGGGCGGTCCACGACGGTCTCGTCGGCAGCCGGCTCGTCGGTGAGGACGCGCGCGACGGCCTGACGGTGGACCTCGACGACCGTACCGGGTGCCAGCTCCAGCTGCAGGCTGGCGTCCTCGATGCTGACGACCGTGCCGAAGAGTCCGCTGGTCAGCATGATGCGCGTGCCCGGGACGAGGGCGGCCTGGGTGCGCTGGGCCTCCTGCTGGCGCTTGCGCGACGGGCGCAGCACGAGCAGCCAGAACACGAGGACGAGCAGGACGAGGGGCAGGAACTCCACAGCAACTCCAGGACGCGGGGACGCCGGACCGTGCGGCCGGCTGCCGCTCACGATACCGGCCGGCCGCGGCCGCCGAAGCGTCAGTCCTCGAGGACGTCGCCCAGGCTCAGCTGCTCGGTGCCGCGCGGCGGCTGCAGGCCCAGGTGCTGCCAGGCGGCCGGGGTCGCGACGCGTCGCGCCGGGTGCGGGGCCAGGAAGCCCAGCCGCACGAGGAAGGGCTCGGCGATCTCCTCGACCGTCTCGCGCTCCTCCCCCACGGCCACCGCCAGGGTCGAGACGCCGACCGGGCCGCCGCCGAAGCTGCCGCACAGCGCGGTCAGCACGCCGCGGTCGAGCCGGTCGAGGCCGAGCGCGTCGACCTCGTAGAGCTCCAGCGCGTCCCGGGCCGCCTTGACGTCGACGACGCCCTTGCCGCGCACCTCGGCGTAGTCGCGCACGCGCCGCAGCAGTCGGTTGGCGATGCGCGGCGTGCCGCGCGAGCGCGACGCGATCTCGCGGCCGCCCTCGGGCGTGATGGCCAGGTCGAGCAGCCGGGCCGAGCGGTCGACGATCTGGTGCAGCTCGTCGACGCCGTAGTAGTCGAGGTTGGCGGTGAAGCCGAAGCGGTCGCGCAGCGGCCCGGGCAGCAGGCCGGCCCGCGTGGTGGCGCCGACGACGGTGAACGGCGGGATCTCGAGCGGGATGGCGGTCGCGCCCGGACCCTTGCCGACGACGACGTCGACCCGGAAGTCCTCCATCGCCATGTAGAGCAGCTCCTCGGCGGGCCGCGACATGCGGTGGATCTCGTCGATGAAGACGACGTCGCCCTCGTTGACGCCCGACAGGATCGCGGCGAGGTCGCCGGCGTGCTGGATGGCCGGACCGCTGGTGATGCGCAGCGGGGCCCCGAGCCGCTGGGCGATGATCATCGACAGCGTCGTCTTGCCGAGCCCGGGCGGGCCCGAGAGCAGGACGTGGTCGGGCGTGCGGCCGCGGGCGACGGCGGCGTCCAGGACGAGCGAGAGCTGCTCGCGGACGCGGTCCTGGCCGACGAGCTCCTCGAGGCTGCGCGGACGCAGCGCGGCCTCGAAGGCGCGCTCCTCGCTGGTCGCCTCGGCGGTCATGGCGTCGTGGTCGTCGTGCACGCTCAGGCCTTCGACAGGCTGCGCAGGGCCTGGCGCAGCAGGGTGGACACGGACTCGTCGGCGCCGGGCTCGGAGCTCGGCGGCGACCTTCTCGACCGCCTTGTCGGCGTCCTTGGCCGACCAGCCGAGGCCCAGCAGCGCCTCCTGCACCTGCTCGCGCCAGGGTGCGCCGGCGCAGCTGCTGGGCCACCG
>NZ_JBNFNZ010000023.1:0-13433 GCF_057364525.1 Aeromicrobium sp. PFPM2_SD2 | reverse complement strand
GCCTTGTCGGCGGCGAGCGCCTGCGCGACGGCGGCCGTCGGCGGTCGACGCCTGCTCGCGCTCGGCCTTGTCCGTCTCGTCGTCGTGCAGCTTCGGGCGCGGGCCCTGGTACGTGCGGGTCTCGTCGTAGACCTGCTTCTCGGCCTGCGTCTCGTCCTTGCGCGGCTCGTCGCCGCCCTTGCGGCCCCGCCCGCGGCGACCGCGGCGGTTGCCGCCCTCGTCCCCGCCCTTGGGCTCGACCGGGTGCTCGTGGATGGTCAGGCCGCGGCCCTTGCAGTGCTCGCACTCGGTGCTGAACGCCTCGACCAGGCCGGTGCCGATGCGCTTGCGCGTCATCTGGACCAGGCCCAGCGACGTCACCTCGGCCACCTGGTGGCGCGTGCGGTCACGGCCCAGGCACTCGACGAGGCGGCGCAGCACGAGGTCGCGGTTGCTCTCCAGCACCATGTCGATGAAGTCGACGACGACGATGCCGCCGATGTCGCGCAGCCGCAGCTGGCGGACGATCTCCTCGGCCGCCTCGAGGTTGTTGCGGGTGACCGTCTCCTCGAGGTTGCCGCCCGAGCCGGTGAACTTGCCGGTGTTGACGTCCACGACCGTCATGGCCTCGGTGCGGTCGATGATCAGCGAGCCGCCCGAGGGCAGGTGGACCTTGCGGTCCA
Organism: Aeromicrobium sp. PFPM2_SD2; assembly: GCF_057364525.1. Classification (NCBI taxonomy): domain Bacteria; kingdom Bacillati; phylum Actinomycetota; class Actinomycetes; order Propionibacteriales; family Nocardioidaceae; genus Aeromicrobium; species Aeromicrobium sp. PFPM2_SD2. The sequence goes on along the minus strand of NZ_JBNFNZ010000023.1, from coordinate 12,771 downwards.
GCGCCTTGGCGATCTGCTCGTCGATGCGGTGCGCGGCGAAGACGTCGCGCTCGGCGTCGTCCCAGCGCTCGACGCGGTCGGCCAGGTCGGGGGCCACGTGCTCGACGTACGCCGAGACCATGTCCCAGGCGTCGTCGCCCTCGACGACCAGCTTGGCGAAGTCCTCGTTGAACAGGTCGCGGACGACCTTGATCGTCAGGTCGGGCTCGGCGTAGAGCAGCTGCGGTGCCTTGCCGTCGGCGACCTTGGCCTCGATGTCGGACCAGCGGGCGGTGAGCGCCTGCACGTCGCGGGTCAGCTGGTCCTCGGTCGCGCCCTCGGCCGCGGTGCGGACGATGACGCCGGCCTCGGCCGGGAGCACCTCCTTGAGCAGCGCCTTGAGCCGGGCCCGCTCGGTGTCGGGCAGCTTGCGCGAGATGCCGCTGGTGTGGCCGCCGGGCACGTAGACCAGGAAGCGGCCGGGCAGGCTGACCTGGCTGGTCAGGCGGGCGCCCTTCTGGCCGACCGGGTCCTTGGAGACCTGCACCAGGACGGTCTGGCCGGGCTCGAGGACCTCCTCGATCTTGCGCGGCTTGCCGTTGCCCAGCGCGCTCCAGTCGACCTCGCCGGCGTACAGGACGGCGTTGCGGCCCTTGCCGATGTCGACGAACGCGGCCTCCATGCTCGGCAGCACGTTCTGGACGCGGCCGAGGTAGACGTTGCCGATGAGCGACGTCTGCGACTCGCGGGCGACGTAGTGCTCGACCAGGACGTCGTCCTCGAGCACGGCGATCTGGGTGAAGTCCTGGCGCTGGCGCACGACCATCTCGCGCTTGACCGCCTCGCGACGGGCCAGGAACTCGGCCTCGGAGACGATCGGCGCGCGGCGGCGTCCGGCCTCGCGGCCCTCCCGGCGGCGCTGCTTCTTGGCCTCCAGGCGGGTGGACCCGGTGACAGCGGTGATCTCGTCCGAGCGGCCCTCGCGGACCTTGACGACGGTGTCCTCCGGGTCGTCGGCCGAGGCGCCGGACGCGCTGCCCGACCGGCTGCGCTTGCGCCGGCGGCGGGTCGAGGACGTGCCGTTGCCCTCCCCCTCGGACGTCTCGTCGTCGGACTCGTCGGACGACTCGTCGTCGCCGGGCTCGTCGTCGCCCTCGTCGGGATCGCCGCGCTGGTGGCGATCTGGCCCCGCGAGGGGTCGCTCACCCGGCTCGTGGGCCGCGACGACGCCGACGCCTGCAACGGGCACGTCGAGCTGTGCGACCGGCGCTACGACGAGGTCGCCTACCCCGCGACCCACAACTCGATGTCGGCCGCGGACGAGCCGGGCTGGTTCCTGGCCGAGCAGCCGACCGGGGTCCTGGGCCAGCTGCGCGACGGCATCCGGGTGCTCCTGGTCGACACCTGGTACGGCCGCGAGACCGACCGTGAGGACGTCGTCGCGACCGCCGGGCGCGCCGTGCGGAGGCCGTGCGGCAGGCGACCGAGGCCTACGGCACGGCGATCATGGACAGCGCGCTGCGCGTCCGCGCCGCCCTCGGCGCCGTGCCGCGCGGCCCGGAGAAGGTCTACCTCTGCCACGCCATGTGCGAGCTCGGGGCCACCGAGCTCGAGCCGCTCCTGGAGCGGTCCGGGCCTGGATGGAGGACCACCCGCGCGAGGTCGTCACCCTCCTCGTCCAGGACGAGGTGACGCCCACCGACCTCGCCGCCGTCGTGGAGCAGGCGGGCCTGCTGCCCCTGGTGCACACCCAGCGGGCCGGCCGGCCGTGGCCGACGCTGCGGCGGATGATCGACTCCGGCCGCCGGCTCGTCGTGCTGCAGGAGAACGTCGGCGGCGGCGTCCTGTTCCCCTGGCTGCTCGACGCCTTCGCCTGGGTGCAGGACACGCCGTTCGACTTCCGCCGCGCCGACGCGATGAGCTGCGCCCGCAACCGCGGTCCCAGCGACGCGACGCTGCTGCTGGTCAACCACTGGCTGAGCAACTACTCCTCGCGGATCGGCGACGCCGAGCGGGTCAACGCGCGCGGCGTCCTGCTGCCGCGGGTCCTGCGCTGCCGCGACGAGCGCGGCCTGCTGCCGTCCTACGTCGCCGTCGACAACTACGACCGGGGCGACCTGCTCGACGTCGTGGATGTCCTCAACGGCGTCGACTGAGCGTCGCCCGCGGGCCCGGCGGCCGATGCGCGACAATGGGGCCGTGACCACGCCGAACGTCCTCGCCTCCCGCTACGCCTCGCCCGAGCTCGCCGCCATCTGGTCGCCCGAGCACAAGGTCGTCCTGGAGCGCCGGCTCTGGATCGCCGTGCTCCGCGCCCAGCGCGACCTCGGCGTCGAGACCCCCGACGGCGTCATCGAGGCCTACGAGGCCGTCGTCGACCAGGTCGACCTCGCCTCGATCGCCGAGCGGGAGCGGGTGACCCGGCACGACGTGAAGGCCCGCATCGAGGAGTTCGCGGCGCTCGCCGGCACCGAGCACATCCACAAGGGCATGACCTCGCGCGACCTCACCGAGAACGTCGAGCAGCTGCAGGTGCGCGCGTCGCTGGAGCTGCTGCGCGACCGCGGCGTCGCCGCCCTCGTGCGCCTGGGCCGCCTGGCCGCCGAGAACGCCGAGCTGGTCATGGCTGGCCGCAGCCACAACGTCGCCGCCCAGGCCACCACGCTGGGCAAGCGCTTCGCCACCGCCGCGGACGAGCTGATGGTCGCGCTCGAGCGGCTGGAGGACCTGGTCGCGCGCTACCCGCTGCGCGGCATCAAGGGCCCGGTCGGCACCGGCCAGGACATGCTCGACCTGCTCGGCGGCGACGAGGCCAAGCTGGTCGAGCTCGAGCGCCGCGTCGCCGAGCACCTGGGCTTCAGCCGGACGTTCACCTCCGTCGGCCAGATCTACCCGCGCTCGCTCGACCTGGACGCCATCACCGCCCTGGTGCAGCTCGTCGCGGCCCCGTCCAACGTGGCCACGACCATCCGGCTCATGGCCGGCAACGAGCTGGTCACCGAGGGCTTCAAGCCCGGCCAGGTGGGCTCGTCGGCGATGCCGCACAAGATGAACACGCGCTCGTGCGAGCGGGTCAACGGCCTGGCCGTCGTCCTGCGCGGCTACGCGTCGATGATCGGCGAGGTGGCCGGCGACCAGTGGAACGAGGGCGACGTCTCCGAGTCCGTCGTCCGCCGCGTGGCGCTGCCCGACGCGTTCTACGCCGCCGACGGCCTGTTCGAGACCTTCCTGACCGTGCTGGACGAGTTCGGCGTCTTCCCGGCCGTCGTGCAGCGCGAGCTCGACCGCTACCTGCCGTTCCTGTCGACCACCAAGGTGCTCATGTCGGCCGTCCGCGCCGGCGTCGGCCGCGAGCAGGCCCACGAGGCGATCAAGGAGCACGCGGTCGCCGTCGCCCTCGGCATGCGCGAGCAGGGCACGAGCGACAACGACCTGTTCGAGCGGCTGGGTGCCGACGAGCGGCTCGGGCTCACCGCCGACGACCTGCGCTCGCTCGTGGCCGAGCCGCTGGCGTTCACCGGTGCCGCGGTGTCGCAGGTGGCCCAGGTCGTCGCCGCGGTCGAGAAGGTCGCCGCCCGCCACCCGCAGGCCGCGGCGTACGTCCCCGGCGCGATCCTCTAGGCCGGACCGGGCACGGACGCGCCGAGCTGGCCGAGCGCGTACGACTCCTTGACCACGCGCAGGTGCGTCCAGCTCTCGACCTCGTGCACCTCCGGCAGCGCGCGCAGCGCCTCCACCGCGTCCACGAGCTGGGCGGTGGACGGCGCGCGCATGGAGACGAGCAGGTCGAAGCGGCCGAGCGTGCGGGCCACGAAGGTCACCGACGCCATGCGGCCGAGCACGGCCACCACGGCGTCCTGGTCGCCGTGCAGGCGCAGCCCGACGCCCATCGCGCTGCGCCCGTCCTGGCCGGACGGACGCACGAGCGCGCCGACCCGCACCACCTGGGCCTCGAGCATGCGCAGGACCCGTCGGCGGGCGCCGGCGGCGGAGATGCGGGCGAGGGCGGCGAGGTCGACGAAGGACGCCCGGCCGTCGTCCTGCAGCGCGCGAGCAGGGCCAGGTCGGTCCCGTCGACGACGTGGTCCACCGCCCCGACCGGGCCGACGACGTCGCGCACCACCTCGACGTAGACCAGCGTGTCGACGCCGTGGACGTGGTCGAGGGTGCGCAGCTGCGCGATCGCCTGGTCGACCGCGAGCGGCGACTCGGCGCGCACCTCGGCGACGACGCCGTGGCGGCCGGTGGTCAGCGACACGAACGCGACGTCGTCGCGCTCGGCGACGGCCTCGGCCACGGGCGCCGGCCGGCCCGTGCACGGCCAGGGCCACGTAGGCCAGCGAGCCGCGGCCCCAGCACGGCCGGGTGCACCACGCCGCGCACCACGACGCGTCCGGACCCGATGAGCCGCTGCACCCGGGCCGCGGCGGCCGAGCGGGACAGGCCGACCGCTCGCGCGACCTCGCCGTGGGTGAGCCGCCCGTCGGACTCCAGCAGGGCCACGATCGCCTCGTCGACCTCGTCCACGCCGTCTCCTGCCCAGATTTTTTCCGACCGTCCGGCCGCGCGGATCGATCACGTCCCGGCGGGCCCGGGTCGCGATGCTACACGCACGTCCGGTCTGCGGCGGAGGATCGTTCGCCAAGACCAGTCTGTGGCGAACGAAGTGCTTGCCAGCGCCCTGGCTGCGTCCCTACGGTGACGCGGAGCACAGCCGGACCGAGGAGAGCGTGATGACCCAGCTGACCACCGAGCAGGTCCTCGTCGCCGCGGACCGGCTCGTCGCCGCCTTCGCCGCGACCGACACGCAGGCCTACTTCGCCTGCTTCGCGCCGGACGCCACCTTCGCCTTCCACACCGAGCCCGCCCTGCTCGCCGACCGCGCCGCCTACGAGCGCGAGTGGGCGGGCTGGCTGGCCGAGGGATGGCGCGTGGAGTCCTGCACGAGCACCGACCGGCGCGTGCAGCTGGTCGGCGACGTCGCCGTCCTGACCCACGAGGTCGAGACGACGACGAGCACCCCGGGGGGATCCACCACCACGCGCGAGCGTGAGTCCATCGTGTTCGCCCTGGACGGCGACAGCGTCGTCGCCGTCCACGAGCACCTGTCGCCGGTCCCGGCCGGCCGCTGAAGGAGCACCATGACCAGCCCCCAGACGACGCAGCCCCCCAAGGTCACCGAGGTCGAGCAGCACGGCGTCGAGCCGATCCCGGACGCCGAGCGCACAGCCCGCCCGTTCGACCTGTTCCGCCTCGTGTTCGGCGGGGCCAACACCTTCGCCACCGTGGTGCTGGGCACCTTCCCGATCCTGTTCGGGCTCGGCTTCTGGGACGGCCTGCTGGCCACCGTCGCCGGGCTGCTGGCCGGCGCGCTGATCCTGGCGCCGATGGCCGTCTTCGGCCCGCGCACCGGCACCAACAACGCCGTGACGTCCTCGGCCCACCTGGGCGTCCACGGCCGCGTCGTCGGCTCGTTCCTGTCGCTGCTGACCGCGTTCGCGTTCTTCTCCATCTCCGTGTGGAGCTCGGGCGACGCGCTGGTCGGCGGCGCGAACCGCGCCGTCGGGCTCCCGCAGAACGACCTCACCCTGGGCTTGGCGTACGGCGTCTTCGCCGTGCTCGTGCTGACCGTGTGCATCTACGGCTTCCGCTTCATGCTGCTCATCAACAAGATCGCGGTCGTCGCGGCCACCCTCATGTTCGTGCTGGGCATCGCGGCCTTCGCGGGGCCGTTCGACGCCGGCTACGCGGGCAGCGTCTCGGTCGGCGACCTGGGCTACTGGCCGGCGTTCGTCGGCGCGATGCTCGTCGTGATGTCCAACCCGGTGTCGTTCGGGGCGTTCCTGGGCGACTGGGCCCGCTACATCCCGCGCGAGACTCCGTCGTGGAAGGTCATGACCGCCGCGTTCCTGGCCCAGGTCGCCACCATCGTCCCGTTCCTGTTCGGCCTCGTCACCGCCACCATCGTCGCCACCGACGCGTCGGACTTCCTGGCCGACAACAACTACGTCGGCGGCCTGCTCGAGGTCTCGCCCGGCTGGTACTTCCTGCCCGTCTGCCTCATCGCCCTGATCGGCGGCATGTCGACCGGCACGACCGCGCTGTACGGCACCGGCCTGGACTTCTCCAGCGTCTTCCCGCGCTTCAGCCGGGTGCAGGCGACGATCTTCATCGGCACCATCGCCATCGCGTTCATCTTCGTCGGCCGCTTCGCCTTCGACGTCGTCACGAGCATCTCGATGTTCGCCACCCTCATCGTCACCTGCACCGCGCCGTGGATGGTCGTCATGATGATCGGCTGGTTCGTGCGCCGCGGCTGGTACGACTCGGACTCGCTGCAGGTCTTCAACCGCCGCCAGACCGGCGGCCGCTACTGGTACGGCCACGGCTGGAACTGGCGCGGCCTGGTCGGCTGGCTCGTCCCCGCCGCGCTCGGCCTGGCCTTCGTCAACCTGCCCGGGCAGTTCGTCGGGCCGCTGGGCGAGCTGGCCAACGGCGTCGACCTGTCCATCCCGATCGGCATCGGCGTCGCGGCGCTGCTCTACCCGGCGCTGCTGCTCGCCTTCCCCGAGCCGCGCGACGCGTACGGCCCCGAGGGCGCCCGCGGCATCCGCACCGCACCGGCCGCCGACCACCCCATCGTCGACGAGGCCACCGGACGTCCGGTCGCGCCCGTCACCGCCTGACCCCGGAAGGACCCATGAGCACCCTCGGACCCATCGACAGCTCGCTGACCCCGCGCTACGCCGGACCGGCCTCGTTCGCCCGGCTGCCGCGGCTGGACCAGGTCGAGCACGCCGACATCGTGGTCGCCGGCGTCCCGTTCGACACCGGCGTCTCGTACCGGCCCGGTGCCCGCTTCGGCCCCACGCACGTCCGCGAGGCGTCGCGCCTGCTCCGCCCGTACCACCCGGCCCTGGACGTCTCGCCGTTCGACGTCGCCCAGGTGGCGGACGCCGGCGACGTGGCGGTCAACCCGTTCCACATCGACGAGGCGATCGACACCGTCCAGGCGGCGGCGCTCGACCTGACCGCCGACGGACGCCGCCTGGTCACCATCGGCGGCGACCACACCATCTCGCTGCCCCTGCTGCGCGCGGCCGCCGAGCGGCACGGGCCGGTCGCGCTCGTCCACTTCGACGCCCACCTGGACACCTGGGACACCTACTTCGGCGCCGAGTACACCCACGGCACGCCGTTCCGCCGCGCGGTCGAGGAGGGGATCCTCGACACCGAGGCGCTCAGCCACGTCGGCACCCGCGGCCCGCTGTACGGCAAGAAGGACCTCGAGGACGACCGGCGCTTCGGCTTCGGCATCGTCACGTCGGCCGACGTCTACCACCAGGGCGTCGTCGAGGTCGTCGACCGGCTGCGCCAGCGCCTGGGCGACCGACCGGTCTACGTCTCGATCGACATCGACGTGCTCGACCCGGCCCACGCGCCGGGCACCGGCACGCCCGAGGCGGGCGGCATCACGAGCCGCGAGCTGCTCGAGATCCTGCGCGGGTTCCGGGGCCTGAACGTCGTCGGCGCGGACGTCGTGGAGGTCGCACCGGCCTACGACCACGCCGACATCACCGGTGTCGCGGCCTCGCACGTGGCGTACGACCTCGTGTCCCTGCTGGCGCTGAGGCACGAGGCTGAGGCAGGCTCGTCGCACCAGACCAAGGAGGCGTGATGAGCACGATCTACGCGGTGACCGACCCCGCCACGGGAGAGGTCGTCCAGGAGTACCCCACGGCGACGGCGCAGGACGTCGAGCAGGCGGTGGCTTCCGCGCACGCGGCGGCGTCCCGGTGGGGTCGCACGACCACGGTGGCCGAGCGCGCGGCGCTCGTCCGGCGGGTCGGCGAGCTGCACACCGAGCGGCGCGACGAGCTCGCGGCGATCATCGTCCGCGAGATGGGCAAGCCGCTCGAGGACGCGCTCGGCGAGGTGGACTTCAGCGCCGAGATCCACGCGTTCTACGCCGACAACGCCGAGCGCCTGCTGGCCGACGAGCCGGTCGAGCTGCTCGGCGGCGAGGGCTCGGCGGTCGTCCGCCGCAGTCCGGTCGGCGTGCTGCTCGGGATCATGCCGTGGAACTTCCCGTACTACCAGGTCGCGCGCTTCGCGGCCCCGAACCTGGCGACCGGCAACACGGTGGTGCTCAAGCACGCGCCGCAGTGCCCGGAGTCGGCCGCGGCGATCGAGCAGATGTACCGGGACGCCGGATTCCCCGAGGGCGCCTACGTGAACGTCTACGCCACCAACGAGCAGGTCGCCGACATCATCGCCGACCCGCGCGTGGCCGGCGTCTCGCTGACCGGCTCCGAGCGGGCCGGTGCGGCGGTCGCCGAGATCGCCGGACGCCACCTCAAGAAGGTCGTCCTCGAGCTCGGCGGATCGGACCCGTTCATCGTCCTGGGTGCGAGCGACCTGGACGCGACGGTCGAGGCGGCCGTGGCCGCGCGCCTGGACAACACCGGGCAGGCCTGCAACGCCGGCAAGCGGTTCATCGTCGCCGAGGACCTCTACGACGACTTCGTCGAGAAGTTCACCGCCGGCATCCTCGCCGCGGCCGACGACCTCGCCCCGCTGTCGTCGGAGCAGGCGGCCAAGAACCTCGAGGCCCAGGTGCAGCGTGCCGTCGAGCAGGGCGCCGAGCTCGCCAGCGCCGGGGAGCGTCGCGGCGCCCACTTCCCGCCCGGCGTCCTGACCGGCGTGAAGCCCGGCGACGACGTGTTCCACCAGGAGCTCTTCGGCCCCGTCGCGATGGTCTTCAAGGCCGCCGACGAGGACGAGGCGGTCGCGATCGCCAACGACACGCCGTACGGCCTCGGCTCGTACGTGTTCACCGACGACGCCGAGCAGGCGGCCCGCGTGGCCGACCGGCTCGAGACCGGCATGGTGTTCGTCAACGGCGTCGGCGCCGAGGGCGCGGAGCTGCCGTTCGGCGGCGTCAAGCGCTCCGGCTTCGGCCGCGAGCTCGGCCGCTTCGGCATGGACGAGTTCGTCAACAAGAAGCTCATCCGCACCGTGCGCTGAGCCCCCAGACCGGCGGTCCGCCCTGTCCCCCCGATGAGGGGCGGGCCGCCGTCCAACCGGCGGTCGGTCCAGGTTCCCCCGAGCCCGGACCGGCCGCCTTCCCCGTCCGGCCCTCCTCGCTGGGCGTGACGCTGTGGTGGCGACACGCCGAGGCGGGCCGCAACACCGTCACGCCCAGCGAGGACCGGACGGGTGAGACGCCGGTGAGCCCGAGGCGGGGCCCCACTAGGCTGCTGCCGTGCCCCCCGACATCCTCGGCGCCACCCACCTGCACTCGGGCAAGGTGCGCGACCTGTACGAGCTCGCCGACGGCCACCTGCTCATGGTCGCCTCGGACCGCATCTCGGCCTACGACTTCTCGCTCGAGCCCGGCATCCCGGACAAGGGCGAGATCCTCACGCGCATGTCGCTGTGGTGGTTCGACCAGCTGGCCGACCTCGTGCCCAACCACGTCGTCTCGACCGACGTGCCCGAGCCGGTCCGCGGCCGCGCGCTCGTGGTCGAGAAGCTGGACATGTTCCCGGTCGAGTGCGTCGTGCGCGGCTACCTCACCGGCTCGGGCCTGAGCGACTACCAGGCCACCGGCGAGGTCTGCGGCGTCCGCCTGCCCGAGGGCCTCGTGGACGGCGACCGGCTCCCCGAGCCGATCTTCACTCCCGCGACGAAGGCCGCGATCGGCGAGCACGACGAGAACGTCTCCTTCGAGGACGTGGCCGCCACCATCGGCCGCGAGCACGCCGAGCGCCTGCGCGAGCTCAGCCTCGCCGTCTACGCGCGGGCCGAGGCGGTCGCCCGCGAGCGCGGCATCGTCCTGGCCGACACCAAGCTCGAGCTCGGCCGCCGCGCCGACGGCACGATCGTGCTCGGCGACGAGGTGCTGACCCCCGACTCCTCCCGCTTCTGGCCGGCCGACTCCTACGCGCCCGGACGCGCGCAGGCCTCGTTCGACAAGCAGTACGTCCGCGACTGGCTGACCCAGGAGAGCGGCTGGGACCGGCACGGCGACCAGGCGCCGCCGCGCCTGCCCGACGAGGTCGTCGAGCGCACGCGGGCCCGCTACGTCCAGGCGTACGAGCAGCTCACCGGCACCAGGTTCTGACACCCCGGCACCTCGTCGGGGCGGCGCGACTAGAGTGAGTGCGACGACGGTCACACTCACGAGGGAGCACCATCCATGACGAACCTGGCGACCCTGCTCGACGACGCGGCGGCCACCTACCCCGACCGCACGGCGATCGTCTTCGGCGACACCAAGCTCAGCTATCCCCAGGTGGACGCCGCCGCCAACCAGGTCGCCAACCTGCTCGTCTCGCGCGGGATCCAGCCCGGCGACAAGGTCGCGCTGTCGTGCCCGAACCTGCCGTACTTCACGATCGTCTACTTCGGCATCCTCAAGGCCGGCGCGACGGTCGTCCCGCTCAACATCCTGCTCAAGGGCCGCGAGGTCGCCTACCACCTGAGCGACTCCGACGCGAAGGCCTACTTCGCCTTCGAGGGCACCCCCGACCTGGCGATCGGCGACGAGGCCTGGGCCGGGTTCCAGCAGGCCGAGGGCTGCACCGAGTTCTTCCTCATCAAGCTCGACTCGGCCGCCCCGGCGCCGCTGGAGGGCCCCGAGCACTTCGCCCCGCTCGTCGCCGAGCAGCCGCCGACGTTCACGACGGTCGAGCGCGCGACGACGACACCGCGGTCATCCTCTACACGTCCGGCACCACGGGCCAGCCCAAGGGCGCCGAGCTGCGTCACCGCAACATGCGCGACAACGCCACCTCCGGCGAGGCGCTGTTCAAGGCCGACGCGAGCAACCCCGACACGTACCTGTGCGTGCTGCCGCTGTTCCACTCCTTCGGCCAGACGGTCATCCAGAACGGCGCCATGGCCTACGGCGGCACCGTCGTCATGCTGCCGCGGTTCGAGGCCGCTCCGGCGATCGGCCTCATGCTGCGCGAGCAGGTGACGTTCTTCGCCGGCGTCCCGACGATGTACTGGGGCCTGCTGACGGCGCTGGACGAGTCGGTCGACGTCGACACCCTGGCCAAGAACCTGCGGGTCGCGGTGGCCGGCGGTGCGGCGCTGCCCAAGGAGATCCACCACCAGTTCCAGGAGCGCTTCGGCGTGACCATCCTCGAGGGCTACGGCCTGTCCGAGACGTCGCCGGTCGCCTCGTTCTCGGTGTACGGCCAGGAGCCGCGCGTCGGCTCGATCGGCGTCCCGATCCCGGGCGTGGAGATGAAGCTCATCAACCCCGACTGGTCCGACGTGGCCGACGACCCCGAGGCGGTCGGCGAGATCGCGATCAAGGGCCACAACGTCATGAAGGGCTACTACAACCGGCCCGAGGCGACGGCCGAGGCCATCCAGGACGGCTGGTTCCGCACCGGCGACCTGGCCCGCAAGGACGCCGACGGCTTCTACTACATCGTCGACCGCTCCAAGGACATGATCATCCGCGGCGGCTTCAACGTGTACCCGCGCGAGATCGAGGAGGTGCTGATGACGCACCCGGCGGTCTCGCTGTGCGCCGTCATCGGCGTCCCGCACGAGTCGCACGGCGAGGAGATCAAGGCGGTCGTCGTCCGCGCGACGCCACGATCGACCCCGACGAGCTCGTGGCCTGGAGCAAGGAGCAGCTCGCGGCGTACAAGTACCCGCGCATCGTCCAGGTCGTCGACGCCCTGCCTATGACGTCCACGGGCAAGATCCTCAAGCGCGAGCTGTCCTAGCCGGCGGCTCGGCGTCCGGGCCGGGGTGCCTCCTGGGTACGATGAGGGTGCTGCCCCCTCGTCTTCCTAGGAGCGCCCCGTGGCCCGTGTGATCGTCGACGTGATGCCCAAGCCCGAGATCCTCGACCCGCAGGGCAAGGCCGTGCACGGCGCCCTGCCGCGCCTGGGCTTCACCGGCGTCCAGGACGTCCGCCAGGGCAAGCGGTTCGAGCTCGAGGTCGAGCAGGCCGACGAGGCCACGCTCGCCGAGGTCGACCGCATCGCCGGCACCCTGCTGAGCAACCCGGTCATCGAGGACTACACGGTGCGGGTCGAGGTGGACGCGTGAAGATCGGCGTCGTCACCTTCCCCGGCTCGCTCGACGACGTCGACGCGCAGCGCGCCGTCCGCCTGGCCGGCGCCGAGCCGGTCGCGCTCTGGCACGGCGACCACGGCCTCAAGGGCGTGGACGCGGTCATCCTGCCCGGCGGCTTCAGCTACGGCGACTACCTGCGCTGCGGCGCCATCGCCCGCTTCGCGCCGGTCATGACCGAGGTCGTGGAGTCCGCGAACAGGGGCATGCCGGTGCTGGGCATCTGCAACGGCTTCCAGATCCTGTGCGAGTCCCACCTGCTGCCCGGCGCGCTCATCCGCAACGACCACCGCACGTTCATCTGCCGCGACCAGGAGCTCGTCGTCGAGAACGCCGACACCGCCTGGACCCGCGCCTACGAGCAGGGCCAGCAGATCACGGTGCCGCTCAAGAACGGCGAGGGCGGCTTCGTGGCCGACGCCGAGACGCTCGACCGGCTCGAGGGCGAGGGACGCGTCGTCGTCCGCTACGTCGGCGCCAACCCGAACGGCTCGCTGCGCGACATCGCCGGCGTGACCAACGAGCGCGGCAACGTCGTGGGCCTCATGCCGCACCCCGAGCACGCCGTCGAGGACCTCTGCGGCCCCGGCACCGACGGCCTGGCTTCTTCGCCTCGGCCGTCCAGGCGCTCGCCTCGGTCTGACCTCCCGCACGCACGACGCCGGCCGTCACCCCTCGGGGTGACGGCCG
>NZ_JBNFNZ010000022.1:0-14284 GCF_057364525.1 Aeromicrobium sp. PFPM2_SD2 | reverse complement strand
CTCGGCGTCGCTGAAGTCCTGCGCCGGCCCGCAGCAGCGCGTACTGGCCGGCCAGGCGCGAGCCGAACAGCAGCGGGTCGTCGGCGCCCAGCGCCACCTGCACGCCGTGCTCGACCAGCGTGCGCACCGGCACCTCCTCGAGCGTCCGGTAGACGCCGAGGGCGACGTTCGAGCTGGGGCACACCTCGAGCGCGACGCCGGCGGCGGCGACCCGGTCCAGGACGCGCGGGTCCTCGCTGGAGCGCACGCCGTGGCCGATCCGGTCGGGGTGCAGGTGGTCCAGGCACTGCGTGACGTGGTCGGGCCCGAGCAGCTCGCCGCCGTGCGGCACGGACGCCAGCCCGGCCCGGGCGGCGATGGCGAAGGCGGGCGCGAACTCCCCGGTGACGCCGCGCCGCTCGTCGTTGGACAGGCCGAACCCCAGCACCCCACGTCCGGCGTACTGGGCGGCGAGCCGGGCCAGGGTGCGGGGCGTCGAGCGGGTGACGGCGTGCGGTGGCGGCGACGACGACGCCCATACGCAGACCGGTCGCGCGCTCGGCCGCGCGCACCGCGTCCAGCACGAGGTCGGTGAACGCGGTGATCCCGCCGAAGCGGCCGCCGTAGCCGGACGGGTCGACCTGGATCTCGGTCCAGACCGCGCCGTCGGCCACGTCGTCCTCGGCCGCCTCGCGCACCAGCCGGCGCACGTCGTCCTCGGTGCGCAGCACGGAGCGCGCCACGTCGTAGAGCCGCTGGAAGCGGAACCAGCCCTTCTCGTCGGTCGCGGCCAGCTGCGGCGGCCACTCCTCGACCAGCGAGGGCGGCAGCCGGACGCCGTCGCGCTCGGCCAGCTCCAGCAGCGTCGCGTGCCGCATCGACCCGGTGAAGTGCAGGTGCAGGTGCGCCTTCGGCAGCGCCACCAGGCTGCGCGGTCCGTCCGGTCGGTCCTGCGCGTCGTCCATGCCCACGGCCGCGACGCTACCGCGTGAGGGACCGCTCCTCGCGCCGGCCACCGTCCCGAGTTCGACTCGCGCGGCCCCACCCCCTACACTTGACCGCACCGGTGAATTGTCACGCTGACTTGCCATGCCCTCGTGCGGGCGGGTCGACGGGGCCAGGCACCGAACGGCACTAGCTCAACTGGCAGAGCATCGGTCTCCAAAACCGAAGGTTGGGGGTTCAAGTCCCTCGTGCCGTGCGACCGAGGACACGACGAGAGAAGGCACCAGTGAGCGAGCACCACGAGGCAGTCGCCAAGCGCGGCCGCACGTCGCCGATCACGTTCTACCGCCAGGCGGTCGCCGAGCTGCGCAAGGTCGTGTGGCCCACGCGCCCGCAGGTCGTGCAGTACTTCTTCGTCGTCCTGGTGTTCGTGCTGGTCATGATGGCGATCGTGTCCGGCCTGGACTACGGGTTCGGCAAGGCCGTCTTCGCGCTCTTCGCCTGAGCCCCCGCAACCGAGGATCGAGAGACTTACCGTGACGCAGCCATTCGACGACACCGCCACCGACGAGGTCGCGGCCGACGAGGTCGACGCCGTCGAGGACGCCTCGCCCGAGGCCCTCGAGGCCGAGGACCACGCGGCGGACGCCGACGAGGCCGCCGAGCCGACCGTCGACGACGAGGCGCCGGTCGAGGTGGAGGACGCCGAGCTGCCCGAGGCGGCCGCCGACGTCGAGGACGCGCAGGACCCGCTCGAGGAGTTCCGCGACCGCCTGCGCACCCAGCCCGGCGACTGGTACGTCGTCCACACGTACTCCGGCATGGAGAAGCGCGTGAAGGCGAACCTGGAGAACCGCATCGTCTCGCTCAACGCCGAGGACGACATCTTCGAGATCGTCGTGCCGACCGAGGAGGTCGCCGAGATCAAGAACGGCCAGCGCAAGATGGTCAAGCGCACCGTCCTGCCCGGCTACGTCCTGGTCCGCATGTACCTCACCGACGAGTCGTGGGGCGTCGTGCGCCACACGCCGTCGGTCACCGGGTTCGTGGGCAACTCCCACCAGCCCGTCCCCCTGAGCCTCACCGAGGTCGAGCAGATGCTCGCCCCGGTGGTGGAGGCCGAGGCCGCTCCCGCGGCGCAGTCCTCCGAGCAGCCCGCCGCGAAGACCCCCAAGGTCGAGTTCTCCGACTTCGTCGTCGGCGACTCCGTCATGGTCGTCGATGGCCCGTTCGCGACGCTGCACGCCACGATCACCGAGATCAACATCGACGCCGCGCGGGTCAAGGCCCTCGTGGAGATCTTCGGTCGTGAGACCCCGGTCGAGCTGAGCTTCACGCAGATCCAGAAGGTCTGAACCGGCCCGGTTCGTCCACCCGACAGTCACACAAGCAAGGACCCGAACACACATGCCTCCCAAGAAGAAGGTCGCTGCCCTCGTCAAGGTGCAGCTCCAGGCCGGCCAGGCCAACCCGGCCCCGCCGGTCGGTACGGCCCTCGGCCCGCACGGCGTCAACATCATGGAGTTCTGCAAGGCGTACAACGCCGCGACGGAGTCCATGCGCGGCAACGTCATCCCGGTCGAGATCACGATCTACGAGGACCGCACGTTCTCGTTCATCACCAAGACCCCGCCGGCCGCCGAGCTCATCAAGAAGGCCGCCGGCCTGCAGAAGGGCTCGTCCGTCCCGCACACCGACAAGGTCGGCAAGCTCTCCAAGGACCAGGTCCGCGAGATCGCCACGACCAAGCTGCCCGACCTCAACGCGAACGACGTCGAGCAGGCCATGAAGATCGTCGAGGGAACCGCCCGCTCCATGGGCGTCACCGTCGACTGATCGTCCCCCTCCCGTGGAAGGGCCAGCTGGGCCCGCACCACTCCTGGTACACAGAAAGAAGCCAGTCATGACACAGCGTTCCAAGGCGTACCGCGCGGTCGCCGAGAAGATCGACCGCGACGCGCTCTACTCCCCGGTGGCGGCCATCGAGCTCGCCACCTCCTCGGCCGCCGGCAAGTTCGACCAGACCGTGGACGTGTCCATGCGTCTGGGCGTCGACCCGCGCAAGGCCGACCAGATGGTGCGCGGCACCGTCAACCTCCCGCACGGCACCGGCAAGACCGCCCGGGTCCTGGTCTTCGCCACCGGCGCCAACGCCGACGCCGCCCGTGAGGCCGGCGCCGACCACGTCGCGCGACGAGCTCGTCGAGAAGGTCAGCGAGGGCTGGCTGGACTTCGACGCGGTCGTCGCCACCCCCGACATGATGGGCAAGGTCGGTCGTCTCGGCCGCGTCCTCGGTCCCCGCAACCTGATGCCGAACCCGAAGACGGGCACGGTCACCCCCGACGTGGCCAAGGCCGTCTCGGACATCAAGGGCGGCAAGATCGAGTTCCGCGTCGACCGTCACGCGAACCTGCACTTCATCATCGGCAAGTCCTCGTTCAGCACCCAGCAGCTGGCCGAGAACTACGCGGCCGCCCTCGAGGAGGTGCTGCGGCTCAAGCCCAGCAGCTCGAAGGGCCGCTACATCAAGAAGGTCACCGTCTCCACGACGATGGGTCCGGGCGTCCCCGTCGACCCCAACCGCACGCGCGCGGTGGCCAGCGACGACGAGGCCTGATCGCCTCTCGCTCCACGACCGTGGCCCCCTGTCCGCTCCTGCGGGCCGGGGGCCACGGTCGTTCCGCCGTCCGTCGGCGCGGCGACGTATGCTCGCGGTGCGGGCGACCGCCCGTGACCAGCATCCCGGGGGAGAGGTCCACCACCATGAAGGCACGTCGTCCGTCCCTGCTCGCCGCCACCGCGCTCGCGGCGAGCCTCGTCCTGGGGGCCTGCGGCTCCGACGAGGGCTCCGCGAAGTCCGAGGGCTCGAGCCAGAGCCCCGCCAAGGACGCCGAGCCGGCCGCCCTGACGAAGGAGTCCTTCGCCCAGGAGGTGGCCGAGGCCCAGGTCGAGGCCGGCTCCAGCCACATGACGATGAAGGTCGTGGCCGGCGGCCAGACGATCACCGGCGAGGGCGACGTCCTGGTCGGCGGCGAGCCGTCCGACACCGCCGTCGACATGACGATGGACACCGGCGACGCCGGCACGATGGACCTCGTCCTGGTCGACGAGGTGATGTACATGCGTCTGGGCGACCTGACCGACGGCAAGTACGTCAAGATCGACCTCACCGACCCCAGCAACCCGGTCGGCAAGCAGTACGGCAACCTGCTGGACCAGCTCGACCCGTCCTCGCAGGTCGACCAGCTCGCGCAGGCCATCTCGGGCTTCGAGGCGAAGGGCGAGCCGGTCGAGATCGACGGCGTCCAGGCCCAGCCGTACGCCGTCACCGTCGACACCGCGCAGCTGCAGCAGGGCGCGGGCCAGAAGGTCCCGGGCATGCCGGCCTCGCTCGACTACACGATGTGGATCGGCCCGGACAACCTGATCCGCCGCATGACCACGACGAGCGTCGGCGAGGTCACCGTCGACTACAGCAAGTGGGGCGAGGACCTCGACGTCACGGCCCCGAAGGACTCCGAGATCAGCGACCAGGACCCGTTCGCCTCGATGTCCTGAGCGGACGTCCGCCGCCCCCGTCGTGACCGATTTGGTCGCGGCGGGGGCCGTCGCGTAGCATGGTCGAGCCGAAGACCGCTGGTTGGCGACTCACCCGAGTCTCCCGAAGTGCCCGCAAGGGCGGCCCGCGCAGGTTCACGAATGCGACATCTCATCGCGCCCCGTGGCCCTGTGCCCGGGGCGTTTCTCGTGGGCTCAGCACTCGGCACTGATCTGTGCTGGAAGGAGACCCATGGCACGCCCGGACAAGGTTGCGGCAGTCGCCGAGCTCGCGGACAGCTTCCGCGAGTCCAACGGCGCCGTCCTCACCGAGTACCGCGGTCTCACCGTGAAGCAGCTGCAGGACCTGCGGCGCTCGCTCGGTGGGAACGCGAGCTATGCCGTCGCGAAGAACACGCTGACCAAGATCGCCCTCAAGGACGCCGGTATCGACTTCGACGAGTCGCTGCTGACCGGTCCGACCGCCATCGCCTTCATCACGGGCGACCCGGTGGAGGCGGCCAAGGGCCTGCGTGACTTCTCGAAGGCCAACACCCCCCTCGTCCTCAAGGGAGGCTTCCTCGACGGGAAGTCGCTCTCGGCGGACGAGATCAACAAGCTGGCCGACCTCGAGTCGCGCGAGGTCCTCCTCGCCAAGCTCGCGGGCGGCATGAAGGCGAACCTGTCGAAGGCCGCCGCACTGTTCAACGCGCCGCTCTCGAAGACCGCTGCGACGGTCTTCGCGCTGCAGAGCAAGGCCGAGGCGGACCCGTCCGTCCTGGCCGGCGGCGCTGCCCCGGCTGCCGAGGAGACCGTCGCGGTCTCCGAGGACGCCACCCCCGCCGAGGCCCCCGAGGCCGAGGCCACCACCGAGGGCTGAAGCCCGATCCACCATCGGGACCCCCTCGGGGTCTCTAGTCAGGAAGGACGCCAACCATGGCGAAGCTGAGCACCGACGAGCTGCTGGATGCTTTCAAGGAAATGACGCTGATCGAGCTCTCCGAGTTCGTGAAGCAGTTCGAGGAGACCTTCGACGTCACCGCGGCCGCCCCGGTCGCCGTCGCCGCGGCCCCGGCCGCCGGTGGCGCGGGTGACGCGGGCGACGCCGCTGCCGAGAAGGACGAGTTCGACGTCGTCCTCGAGTCGGCCGGCGACAAGAAGATCCAGGTCATCAAGGAGGTGCGTGGCCTCACGAGCCTCGGCCTCAAGGAGGCCAAGGACCTCGTCGAGGGCGCCCCGAAGCCGATCCTCGAGAACGTCAACAAGGAGACCGCCGAGAAGGCGAAGGAGGCCCTCGAGGCCGCCGGCGCCACGGTCACCCTCAAGTGATCTCGCGCGTCGCGGTCTGACCGCGACGCCGGCACCTCCGACGAGAGGCGCCCACCCCGCACGGGGTGGGCGCCTCTCGCGCGTCCGGACGTCGTTCCGTACTCGCTCGTAACCTGCTGTTCCTCGAGTCGTTGAATCCTGTGTCCTGGGCCACACTGTGGGCCGAGGCCGGCGCAGGGAGAGGCGCCGGCACCCGGGACGGGCGAAGGGGGAGTCATGGGGGTCGAGGTCAAGGTCGACGGGCTGACGAAGAAGTTCGGCAGCCAGGTCATCTGGAACGACGTCACCCTGACGCTCCCGGCCGGCGAGATCTCGGTCATGCTCGGCCCCTCCGGCACCGGCAAGTCGGTCTTCCTCAAGTCCCTCATCGGCCTGCTCAAGCCCGACAAGGGCAGCATCGTCATCGAGGGCGTCGACGTCGCCTCCTGCTCCGAGCGCAAGCTGTACGAGATCCGCAAGCTGTTCGGCGTCCTGTTCCAGGACGGCGCGATGTTCGGCTCGATGGACCTGTACGACAACGTCGCCTTCCCGCTGCGCGAGCACACCCGCAAGACCGAGTCGCAGATCCGCCAGGTCGTCATGGAGAAGATGGACCTGGTCGGCCTGGCCGGCGCCGAGCGCAAGCTGCCCGGCGAGATCTCCGGCGGCATGCGCAAGCGCGCGGGGCTCGCTCGCGCCCTGGTGATGGACCCCGAGATCCTGCTCATCGACGAGCCCGACTCGGGTCTGGACCCGGTCCGCACCGCCTACATCAACCAGCTGTTCATCGACCTCAACGCGCAGATCGACGCGACGTTCCTCATCGTCACGCACGACATCAACACCGCGCGCACGGTGCCCGACAACATCGGCCTGCTCTACCACAAGCACCTGGCGATGTTCGGCCCGCGCGAGATGCTGCTGAGCAGCCGCGAGCCGGTCGTGGCCCAGTTCCTCAACGCCCAGCGGGTCGGCCCGATCGGCATGAGCGAGGAGAAGGACGCCGACGAGCTCGCTGCCGAGGCGAGCATCGAGATGCCGCCGCTGCCGCCCATCGCCCGCCAGCTCGAGCCCTCCGACGGACGTCCCCGCCGGGCGCAGAAGGAGCCGGGCGCCTGGTGCGCCGCCAACGGCCGTCGTCCCGCCCCCGGGCTCGTTCGAGCCGGCCGCCACCGGAGCCGTGGCATGACCCTGCACGTCGTCACCGGCCCGGCGCGCGTCGCCGGCGGCCTGTTCGCCTTCGCCCTCGACGTCGTCGTGGCGATGTTCCGCCGGCCGTTCCAGGTCCGCGAGATGCTCCAGCAGGCGTGGTTCATCGTCACCGTCACGATCGTCCCGACCGCGCTGGTCGCCATCCCGTTCGGCGCGGTCATCGCGCTGCAGGTCGGCGGGCTGATCAAGCAGTTCGGCGCCCAGTCGTTCACCGGCTCGGCCGCGGTGCTCGCCGTCGTCCGCGAGGCCGGCCCGATCGCCACCGCGCTGCTCGTGGCCGGGGCCGCGGGCTCGGCCATCGCCGCCGACCTCGGCTCGCGGCGCATCCGCGAGGAGCTCGACGCGATGATGGTGCTGGGCATCAACCCGGTGCAGCGCCTCGTCGCCCCGCGCGTGCTGGCCTGCATGGTCGTGGCCGTGGGCCTCAACAGCCTGGTCAACATCGTCGGCGTGGCCGGTGGCTTCGTGTTCAACGTGGTGCTCCAGGACGGCACGCCGGGCGCCTACATCGCCTCGTTCACCGCCCTGGCCCAGGAGGCCGACCTCTGGCAGGGCATGGTCAAGGCGCTCATCTTCGGCTTCATCGCGGCGATCGTGGCCGCCTACAAGGGCATGAACGCCGCCGGCGGGCCCAAGGGCGTCGGCGACGCGGTCAACGAGGCCGTGGTCATCACCTTCACGCTGCTGTTCATCGTGAACTTCTTCGTCACGGCGATCTACCTGCAGCTCGTCCCGCCGAAGGGGATGTGACATGGCGACCGGAGTCTTCGGCAGCGTCGTCAACGCGCCGCGCAGGACGCTCGACGGCGTCGACGGCCTGGGCCGGCAGATGCTGTTCTACCTGCGCGTCATCGCCTCGGTGCCGCGCACGCTCAAGAACTACCGCAAGGAGATCGTCCGGCTGCTCGCCGAGGTCACCCTCGGCTCGGGCTCGCTGGCGGTCATCGGCGGCACTGTCGGCGTCATCACCGCGATGTGCTTCTTCACCGGCACCGAGGTCGGCATCCAGGGCTTCGCCTCGCTCGACCAGCTCGGCACGTCGGCGTTCACCGGCTTCGTCTCGGCCTACTTCAACACCCGCGAGATCGCGCCCATCGTGGCCGGCATCGCGCTGGCCGCCACGGTCGGCTGCGGCTTCACCGCCCAGCTCGGCGCCATGCGCATCTCCGAGGAGGTCGACGCGCTCGAGGTCATGGCGATCCCGTCGTTGCCCTTCCTGGTCACCACGCGGGTCATCGCCGGGCTGATCGCCGTCGTCCCGCTGTACGTCGTCGGCCTGCTGTCGTCCTACTTCGCCACCCGGCTCACGGTCACGCAGATCAACAACCAGAGCCCCGGCACCTACGACCACTACTTCAACGCCTTCCTGCCACCGGAGGACGTGCTCTGGAGCTTCGCGAAGGTGCTCGTCTTCGCGGTCGTGGTCATCCTCATCCACTGCTACCACGGCTACTACGCCTCGGGCGGTCCCGCGGGCGTGGGCGTCGCGGTCGGCAAGGCCGTCCGCACGTCCATCGTGGCCATCAACGTCGTCGACCTGCTCGCCTCCATGGCGATCTGGGGCACGACCACGACCGTGAGGCTGGCCGGCTGATGGCGCGCACGCCCCTGCTCGAGCGCCCCGGACCGCTGCGCGTCCTCGGGGTCGGCTTCGTCGTGCTCATGCTCTTCCTGGTGTGGCTGACGTACGCGTTCTTCGAGAAGAAGTTCGTCGACTCGGTCCCGGTGACCATGAAGGCGTCCAACGTGGGCCTGTCGCTCGGCCGCGACGCCGACGTGAAGCTGCGCGGCATGATCGTCGGCCAGGTGCGCGAGGTGCGCACCGACGGCGACGGCGTCACGATGCAGCTGGCCATGGACCCCGACGCGATCGAGTCGGTGCCCGCCGACGTGAGCGCGCGCATCGTCCCCAAGACCCTGTTCGGCGAGAAGTACGTGCAGCTCGTCGCCCCCGAGGACGTCGGCGACCGCGTGCTCCGGGCCGGCGACGTCATCGAGCGGGCCGACGTCCCGATCGAGGTCGAGACGCTGCTCAACAACCTCTACCCGGTGCTCGAGGCGGTCTCGCCCGAGGACCTCGGCCACACCCTGTCGGCGCTGTCGACCGCCCTCGAGGGCCGCGGCGAGCGGCTCGGCGACATGCTGGTCGACCTCGACGCCTACCTGACCGAGATCAACCCCGAGGTGCCGCAGCTCATCGACGACGTCGACAAGCTCGGCGAGGTGGCCGACACCTACGCCGACGCCATGCCCGACCTCGGCCGGCTGCTGAGCAACGCGGTCGTCACCGGCGACACGATCGTGGCCAAGCGCTCGCAGCTGGCGGCGTTCTTCCAGGAGGGCGACCAGCTCGCCGGGCGGCTCGACACCCTCCTGCGGGCCAACGAGGACAACCTGGTCGACCTGCCGGCGCTCTCGCGCGAGGCGCTCGAGGTCACGGGGGAGTACTCGCGCGCCTTCCCCTGCTTCCTCGAGGGCATGGCCAACATCATCCCCAAGCTGGACGACGTCTACCGCGACGACACCGTCCACATCAAGCTCGAGCTGCTGCCGCTGACCGGCCAGCCGACCGGCTACGAGAAGGACGAGCGCGCGGTGCTGACCCGCAAGCAGCTGCAGAGCAAGCTGACCGAGCCGACCTGCCTGGACCTGCCGAACCCGCCGTACGACCAGGAGAACCCGTTCCCGGGCGGCTCGGCGGAGCTGTACGAGCTGATCGGCCTCGACGGCGACCACAACAAGTTCCGGGCGCCGGCCGCCGGGCTCGACGAGGTCGTGCAGCCCAGCATCGTCAGCGACGGCCCGGCCGAGCGCGAGGCGCTCGACACCCTGCTCGGCGCCCGCCTGGGGCAGGCCGAGGTGCCCGACGTCGGCAGCCTGCTCGTCGGACCGATCGTGCGCGGGGCGGAGGTGCGCGTCGATGAAGCTCGATAAGGCCTCGATCGCCGCGCTGGTCAAGCTCGTCGCCTTCCTGACCGCGACGGCGCTGGCCACCGTGTTCCTCATGATGCTGCTGGGCAACGGCAGCTTCGGCGATCGCACGACCTACAAGGCGGTCTTCCACGACGTCACCGGCATGGCCAAGGGCGACGACGTCCGCATCGCCGGCGTGGCCGTCGGCTCGGTCCGCGAGATCGAGATCCACGACCGCGACAAGGCGCTCGTCACCTTCGCCGTCGACTCCGACCACCGGCTGACCGAGAACACGCACGCCCAGATCCGCTTCCGCAACCTGGTCGGCCAGCGCTACATCGCGCTGAGCCAGGGCGCCGAGGGAGCGCAGTCGCCGCTGAAGGCGGGCGCCACCATCCCCGACGACCGCACCGAGGAGGCGCTCGACCTCGACGTCCTGCTCAACGGGTTCAAGCCGGTCTTCCAGGCCCTCTCGCCCGACGACACCAACAAGCTGGCCTACGAGATCATCCAGACCCTGCAGGGCGAGAGCGGCTCCGTGGAGCGGCTGCTGGACCGCACCGCCTCGCTCACCAGCACGCTCGCCGAGCGCGACGAGCTGATCGGCGACGTGGTGGTCAACCTGGACGACGTGCTCGACACGGTGGGCCGGCGCGACGAGGAGCTCGGCGACATGATCGACACCCTGCAGCAGTTCGTCACCGGGCTGAAGCAGGACCGCACCGCGATCCTGGACTCCGTGGACGCGGTCTCGGACCTCACCGACGAGACGTCGGACCTGCTGGTCGAGGGTCGTCCCGCGCTCACCGAGGACGTGGCCCAGCTCAACCGGCTCACCGCCCGGCTGAGCACGCGCAAGAACCTGCAGCGCACCGCGACGTCGCTGGACATCCTGCCGATCAAGATGAAGAAGCTGGCCGCGTCGGCGTCGTACGGCTCGTACTTCAACTTCTACCTGTGCGACATCAAGGGCGTCGTCGAGCTGCCGCGCATTCCGCTGCTCGGCCTGCAGCAGGAGACGAAGCTGCAGATCGGCGGCGACGACGGCCTCCAGGTCGGCGGAGCGAGGTGCGAGTCGTGAAGCCCTTCCGCGAGCGCAACCACACGACGATCGGCATCGTCGGCTTCGCCCTCATCGGCTCGATGATGCTGGCCGCCTTCCGCGCCGACGACCTGCCCCTCATCGGCGGCGGCGACACCTACCACGCCGAGCTGGCCGAGGTCGGCGGGCTGCAGTCCGGCGACGAGGTCCGCGTGGCCGGCGTGCCGGTCGGCGAGGTCAAGAAGATCGCGCTGGACGGCGACCGGGTCAAGGTCAGCTTCCAGCTCGACGAGGGCGCGAGCTCGGCGACCGGACGTCGGCCCAGATCAAGGTGCGCACGCTGCTGGGCGCCGAGTACCTCGCGCTCATGCCGGAGGGCGACGGCGACCTGAAGGCCGGCGCCACCATCCCGCTCGAGCGCACGATCGCCCCGTACAACGTCGTCGAGGCGTTCTCCGAGCTGAGCGAGACCACCGACCGGCTCGACGTCGAGCAGATCAGCACGGCGCTCACGACGCTGTCGGACGTCGCCCAGCGCACGCCCGAGGAGTTCCGCGGCGCCCTGCGGGGCGTCTCGGCCGTCTCGCGCAACCTGGCCGCCCGCGACGAGCAGCTGCAGTCGCTGCTGGGCAACCTGCGCACCGTCACCGAGGTGGTCAGCTCCCGCAACGAGCAGCTGGAGACGCTGTTCGCGGACTCCGACGTCCTGTTCCGCGCCGTCTCGGCCCGGCGCGACGAGATCCACCGGCTGCTGGTCTCCACCCAGCGCATCTCCGGCGAGCTGCGCGGCCTGGTCAAGGACACGCGGGCCGACCTGAAGCCGGCGCTCACCCAGCTGGGCAAGGTGACCGGCATGCTGCGCAAGCACGAGGCCAGCCTCGACGAGGCGCTGCGCGTCATGGCGCCGTTCGACACCGTCTTCGCCAACGCGCTCGGCTCGGGCCCGTGGTTCGACTCCTACATCGCCGGCCTGCCGCCGAACCTCGGCCTGGCCCAGCAGCTCAAGGACGCCCTGGGGGTGACGCGATGACCGCCCTGCTGTCCCGCACCGGACGGATCCTGTCCGCGCTCGTGGTCCTGGCCCTCGTGGTCGCGGCCGTCGTGGTGCTCAGCGAGCGCGACGGCACCCGCACCCTCACCGCCGACTTCGCCGCCACGAACAGCCTGTACAAGGGCTCGGACGTCAAGGTGCTCGGCGTGCCCGTCGGCCGGGTCACCGCGCTCGAGCCGCGCGGCGAGGTCGTCCGGGCCACGATCGAGTACTCCGGAGACGTCGAGCTGCCGGCCGACGTCAAGGCCGTCCTGGTCTCGCCGTCGGTCGTCGGCGACCGGTTCGTGCAGCTCGCGCCGGCCTACACGAAGGGCCCGCGGCTCAAGGCGTCCGCCCACCTGCCGCGCGAGCGCACCGCCGTGCCGGTCGAGCTCGACGAGGTCTACCAGTCGCTGGACGACCTGTCGGTGGCGCTGGGCCCCAAGGGCGCGAACAAGGACGGCTCGCTGAGCAGGCTCCTCGACGCGAGCGCCCGCCAGCTCGACGGCGAGGGCCGCCAGGTCAACGACACCATCCGCGACGTCGGCCGGCTCAGCCAGACGCTCGAGAACAGCTCGGACGACCTGTTCGGCTCGGTCCGCGAGATCTCCGAGTTCGTCTCGATGCTGCGCGAGAACGACGCCACCGTCCGGCGCTTCAACGACAGCACCGCGCAGGTGGCCGAGGTGCTCGAGGGGGAGCGGGGCGACCTCGCCGCGACGGTCGACGAGCTGAGCCGGGCGCTCGTCGACGTCCGCGACCTGGTCAAGGAGAACCGCCAGGTGCTCGGCGACGACGTCGAGGACCTCACCTCGATCTCGCGCGTGCTGGTGAAGCACCGCGACGCGCTCGAGCAGGTCGTGGTCGACGCGCCCACCGCCCTGTCCAACGTGGCGCTCACCTACAACGGCCGCTACGGCACGCTCGACAACCGCAGCAACATCGAGAAGATGCTCTTCGGCGGGCTCGAGGACCCCAAGACCTTCCTGTGCACCCTGCTGGGCGAGAGCGGCAGGGGGTCCACGGACGTCTGCAAGACGCTCGGCGACCTGCTCGGCGGACTCACCGGCGGCTCGTCGTCGGCCCGCAACCGCGCCGCCGTCGGCGCGGCCCCGGCCGCCGGCAGCGTGGCCACGACCCGGCCGGACCAGGTCAACGACTCGATCGCCGACATGCTGGGGGTGGCTCCGTGAAGCGCCTGCTCGTGACCGGTGTGGCCGCCGCCCTGCTGTCGGGCTGCTCGATGTCGCCCTACGACGTCCCGCTGCCCGGCGGTGCCGACGTGGGCGACGACCCGTACACCGTGACCGTCCAGTTCCGCGACGTCCTCGACCTGGTGCCGCAGAGCGGCGTGCGGGTCGACGAGGTGCCGGTGGGCCGGGTCAGCGACGTCCGCCTCGACGGCTGGACCGCGGAGGTCGACGTGACGCTCAACCGCGACGTGAAGCTGCCCGACAACGCCCGGGCCACGATCCGCCAGACCAGCCTGCTGGGCGAGAAGTTCGTCTCGCTGGAGGCGCCGGAGAAGGGCGCTGAGGGCGAGCTCGGCGACGGCGACACCATCCCGTTGAGCCAGACCGGCCGCAACCCCGAGGTCGAGGAGGTGCTCAGCGCCGCGTCGCTGCTGCTGAACGGCAGCGGCTTGGAGAAGACCCAGACGATCGTGCGCGAGCTCAACCGGGCCCTGGACGGCAACGAGGCCGAGGTCAAGCGGCTGCTGACGTCGGCCGGCGACCTGGCCGCGCGGCTGGACGACAACAAGGAGCGCATCCTGACCACGCTGGAGAAGGTCGACCGGCTGGCTCGGCGCACCCAGCAGCAGGAGAAGGCGATCACCGGCGCGCTGGACCAGGTGCCGGACGCGCTGCGGGTCGTCGACGGCCAGCGCGAGGCGCTCGTGACGCTCCTCGACGGGCTCGAGCGGCTCAGCGAGGTCGGCACCCGCGTCGTCAAGACGTCCAAGGACGACGTCCTGGCCGACCTGGAGGCGCTCCGTCCCACGCTGACCAACCTCGGCACCGCCGCCGACGACCTGGTCACGTCCTTCCAGGCGCTGCTGACCTTCCCGTTCACCGACGCGGTGGTCGGCAAGACGCTCGAGGAGGCCAAGGCCTACGAGCCGGGCGACTACACGAACCTGTCGATGCGCCTGGACCTCAACGCCGACACGCTCGCCCAGGTGCTCGACCTGGAGGGGCTGCTCGACGCGGTCACCGGCCCCCTGCGGGGCGAGCCCGGTGCGGCCGGCGAGCCGCTGGACGACCTGCTCGGCCTGGTCCGCGGCTACGTGCCCGAGGCAGGCCGAACGGCACGCCGG
>NZ_JBNFNZ010000021.1:0-14683 GCF_057364525.1 Aeromicrobium sp. PFPM2_SD2 | reverse complement strand
CTCGGGCGGCCCGGGGGTGGCGACGACGGCGGGGACGGGACGGGGCCTGACGGCGTCCGATCGCCAGGCCCAGGCCGATGCCGGCAGCGAGCGCGAGGACGGCGGTCAGCAGGAGGGGGAAGGCATCCATGGCGTCAGGATGCCCGCCCCCACCGACAGAACCCCGGACGTGGAGCTCACCCGAGCCGCGCGCTGCCGAGATGTGTGAAGAAGCCGACCGCGTTCGACGCGGACGTGGTGCATTTCCTCACGAATCTCGGGGGAGCCGGGCCTGGGTGAGGCGCTGCATGAAGGTGGGTCAGGGGCGGCGGTCGATGGCCGTCTCGTACGACCAGAGCTCGGCGCCGGTGCCGACCGGCTTGCGGCGGTGTCCCTCGCCGTTCTCGTCGGTGCCGCCGCCGTGCGCACCCGCGTCCGCGCCGCCGTGGCCGTGGCTGCGGCCGAACGACTCCGACGCCGTCCACGCCTGGAACGACTCCTCGTCGGCCCAGCGCGTGATGACCAGCCAGACGTTGCGGTCGTCGGTCGGCTTGAGCAGCTCGAAGCCCTCGAAGCCCGGCGTGCCGTCCATGGCCCCGCCGCGGGCGGCGAAGCGGTGGGCGAGCTCGTCGCCGGAGTCGGCGGGCACGGTGATCGCGTTGATCTTGATGACGCTCATGGCCCGAGGCTACCGGCGGGCCCAGGGGACAGGAGCCTGTGCGCCAGGGCGAGGAGAGCGACGCCGGCCACGGTCATGATCGTGGCCGCGACCCACGGGCCGGACGGGTCGGGCCGGCTGCCGTCGAGACCACGCTGCGTCGTCCACCACAGCGCCCAGGACGGAGCGAGCACGAGCAGCGTCCCGACCGCGGCGAGCAGGCATCCGAGGTCGCCGCGGTGGGCGGATGCGTCACGGGGACGCATCGCCCCGGCGAACAGCCCCACGACCACGGTGGGCACGAGACACGCGAGCCCGACCAGGACGTGCCGGTACCAGGGCACGTCGTCCGCGAAGGCCAGCACGAAGACCGTGGTCAGGACGCCGACGGGAACCACGACGACCGCCGTCGCGGCCGCGATCACGACGAGCGTCGGCCCAGGACGCACCGTCAGTCGTCCTCGAGGAGGTTGCGACCGGCGCAGTAGGACAGGACGGCGAGCCCGCCGAGCAGGGCGACGCCGAGGACGTGACCGGGCAGGTCAGCGACGCCGCCGGTGAGCAGCGCCACGACCGGACCGACGACGAGCGGGGGAGCGGCGGCCACCAGCACGCCGGCCACGACGGCGCGCACGAGCGGCACCTTCAGCACCACACGGGACAGGACGCCGGCGACCAGCCCGGCGCCCAGGGCGACGAGCGCGAGCGGCCCGGCCGGCCCTCCGCCGTCCGCGGCGTCGCTCATGAAGAACGTCGAGACGAACAACCACGGTGCGACCGCGACCAGCACCGCACTGCTGAGCGCGAGCGTCAGGACGATCACCGACGACGCGCGGGACGTCACCACCAGGGGATCCGCTCGTCGCGGAGCAGGCGGGAGGCGCCCCACAGGCACGCGCCGCCGGCCAGGAGGGATGCGAGCGACAGCGTGGCGTTCTGCAGCGTGGTGTCCTGGAGGGGGTCGTCCCAGCGGTCGAACGGCATGATCGAGAAGACCCAGGTCGGCCCGGCCAGGAGCGGCGGTGCCAGGCCCGCGAGCAGGCCGCCGGGGACCGCCCGCGCCTCCGGGACGTCCGCTCGCAGGCCGATGACCGTCCCGCACGCCAGGCCGACGAGGAGCGCCGCGGCCAGGACGGGACCGACGAACTGCAGGTGGTCGCCGACGGACGGCGACTCGTTGAGCATGTACGCGGGCACGAACGCGACCGGTGTGACCACCACCAGGACGAGGACGGACACGACGGCCGTCGTCACCACCCGGTTCCCCTCAGCAGTCATGGCCGCATCGTGGCAGCCGCGGACGCAGGCGCGCAGGCGTTTACGCTCGACGGCGTGATCATCGAGACCGAACGGCTCGTCCTGCGCCCCTACACCGAGGCGGACGCGGAGCGCGTGCTCGACATCCACTCGCGGCTCGAGGTGATCCGCTGGCTGGACGACCCGCCGTGGACGCCGATGGCCGACCTGGACGAGGCCCGGGCCTGGATCGCCAACTGGCACCAGGTCCACGAGAAGGACGAGCGCGACGTCGGCCTGGCCATCGAGGTGCGCGAGACCGGCCTCGTGGCCGGGACGATCATGTGCGTCCCGCTGCCGAAGGCCCAGCACGGCGAGAAGCAGATCGGCTGGCACCTGCACCCCGACAGCGTCGGCCACGGGTACGTCACCGAGGCGGCGTCCGCGCTGCTCGACCACGTCCTGCCGCTGGTCGGCAACCTGTGGTGCGACATGTTCGCCGACAACGCCCCGTCGGCCGCCGTCGCGCGCCGGCTCGGGCTGCGCGAGCTCGGCGTGCG
Organism: Aeromicrobium sp. PFPM2_SD2; assembly: GCF_057364525.1. NCBI lineage: Bacteria > Bacillati > Actinomycetota > Actinomycetes > Propionibacteriales > Nocardioidaceae > Aeromicrobium > Aeromicrobium sp. PFPM2_SD2. Next base: position 12,250 of record NZ_JBNFNZ010000021.1, on the reverse strand, counting down.
TCCGGACCCCTGGTACGGCGGCGAGTCGCTGATGTTCCACGTCACCCGCGACGAGTGGCAGGCGGGCCGCGACGCGTAGGCTTGCCTCCCGTGGCACTCACCATCGGCATCGTCGGACTCCCGAACGCAGGCAAGTCGACGCTCTTCAACGCCCTGACCAAGAACGACGTCCTCGCGGCGAACTACCCGTTCGCGACGATCGAGCCGAACGTCGGCGTGGTCGGCGTCCCCGACTCGCGGCTCGACAAGCTGGCCGAGATCTTCGGGTCGGAGAAGATCCTGCCCGCGACGGTGCAGTTCGTGGACATCGCCGGCATCGTCCGCGGCGCGTCCGAGGGCGAGGGCATGGGCAACGCGTTCCTCAGCCACATCCGCGAGTCCGACGCCATCTGCCAGGTCACGCGCGTCTTCCGTGACGAGGACGTCACGCACGTCGACGGCAAGGTCGACCCGGGCAGCGACATCGAGACGATCTCGACCGAGCTGATCCTCGCCGACCTGCAGACCGTCGAGAAGGCGCTGCCGCGGCTGGAGAAGGACGCGCGCCGCGACAAGTCGCTGGCCGCCCAGCTCGCCGAGGTGCAGAAGGCCAAGGAGGTGCTCGAGGCGGGCACCGGCGTCTTCCAGGCCGGCCTGGACCTGGAGCTGCTGCGCGACCTGCACCTGCTGACCGGCAAGAAGCTGCTGTACGTCTTCAACTGCGACCTCGACGAGCTCGCCGACGAGGACCTCAAGGCCAGGATGCGCGAGATCGTCGCGCCGGCCGAGGCGATCTTCCTGGACGCCAAGAGCGAGGCCGAGCTGGCCGAGCTCGGCGACGACGAGGAGTCCCGGGAGCTGCGCGCCCAGATGCTCGACGAGATGGGCATCACCGAGCCCGGCCTGGACGCCCTCGCGCGCGTCGGCTTCGACACGCTCGGCCTGCAGACGTACCTGACGGCGGGCCCGAAGGAGGCGCGCGCCTGGACGATCAAGAAGGGCGCGACCGCGCCCGAGGCCGCCGGCGTCATCCACACCGACTTCCAGCGCGGCTTCATCAAGGCCGAGATCGTCTCGTACGACGACCTGGTCGAGGCCGGGAACATGAACGCCGCCAAGGCCGCCGGCAAGGTGCGCATGGAGGGCAAGGACTACGTGATGGCCGACGGCGACGTCGTGGAGTTCCGCTTCAACGTGTGAGGCCTGTCGCCGTCGGGCGGTGAGCCAGTAACCTGTCAACCGGCCGGTGCCGTTGCCACTTCACCGGAGGGTGCCAGCACCCGTGCCGGACGTCCGTCCACATGCGATCCGCGAGCCGCGCGCCCGGCCTCCTGGTCTGCTACCTTCGCGCCGTAGACCTGCACGTCGACGCCGACGCAGTCCGCGCCTTGGGTCGGGGGACCAGGCACCTTGCCGACGTCGTCGCCGCCGAGACGCGGGGAGCCGAGGCTGCCCTCACGCAGGCGTCCGCGGCCACCGGCCAGGACGACCTGGTCGCCGCGATCGAGCAGCTGCAGCAGACCCTCACGACGGCGCACGCCAGGGTCGCGCGGCAGGGACAGACACTGTGGTGGTGGCGTACCGCGGAACGAACCCGGAGTCGCTGGAGGACTGGCAGACTGACGCGTTCAACGCCGCGGAGCTGCCGACGCGCCAAGCACGCCGCGCGATCGAGGTGGCGCACGAGGTGGCTCGCGACCCGCGGTTCAAGGGCCAGGACGTCGACTACACGGGCCATTCCTTGGGCGGATCTCTCGCCAGCATCGCCAGCATTGCGACGGGGCGGCCGGCGAGGGTGTTCAACGCTGCCAGCATCGGAGCAGGCAACTACGCCCAGGCCTTGAAGGCTGGCGGCCTTGGCAGGAGCGAGGAGCAGATCGTCAACTACCACACCAGCCCCGACATCCTGACCGCCCTGCAGGACGGCCTGGGCACCCGACGCGCTGCTGGCGCACAGGTCACTGTCGACTCGACGACCGAGGACCCCGTGGCGGCCCACGGATTGGAGTCCTTTGACTGGTCACAGTTCGAGTTTCTCGACCAGAAGGTGCGCCGATGATGTCCCGAACCGAGCATCCGGATGTCGCGTTAGCTCTTCCCGGCGAATGGGTCCGGGTCGACCTTGATGACCCGAGGCACGTCTGCGAGCTGGCGAACCTTGTCGAAGACCTCGAGGACGACGCGACCTCATGGGTGGCGCGGGCGAGAGCTCTCGGCGGCGTCGTGCTGATGGTCCGCGTTCGGGCGACGCTTTCCGTAGTCGTGCTGATCGCGTGGCCGCCCGACGATCAGAGCGAAGACGCCTCAATGTACGGCCTGCGCGACCGAGCACGCCGCGACGCGGAGGTCGTCGACCACGCAGTCGGTTATCCGTGTGCGAGGGTCCGGTCCGAGCCGGACGGAACGGACGTCTTGACGTACACCGTCGTCCATCCAAGGTCCGGTCGAATGCTGCTCGTTCGGGTCACGGCCTTCAACGGCCGCTTCGACGATTCCGATGTGGAGGACTATGACTTCGTGGTCAGCGGCCTGTGGTGGGACGAGGACGATGAGTAGGCGTCTCGTGGGAGTTTTGATCGCGCTGTCGGCGTTGGCCGGGGCTTGCGCGGCGGCACCGGACAAGGCCGGCGATGAGTGCGCCGAGCCCGACGAGGCGGTGGTGAAGCAGATCATGGCTGGGGCGCGCGAGAACTTCCGGCCCGTCGTGGACGGACAGCAGGGAGTGTTCGTCGAACGTCTCGAGCTCAAGGACGCGGCGGTGGGGACGTTGCCCCCGGCTGACCGCAGGTTCGGGGCAGAACAGCTCGCCGTCCTCCTGGTCTCCGTGAGGTTCGGGGACGAGGAGGCTTCGGGGGATACCCGCGGGACGACCGAACCGCTTGCGTTCCTGCTGGACGACGACGGAAAGCTGATCGGCCCGGCCGGTGAGTACACGGCGGCCCACTTCGACCTTGACGTTCCGCAGGACCGCGAGTTCCTGGCGTGGGGAGGCGAGCTCGAGACCTCGTCCCTCGGGGACGAGGTGTTCCGGTGCGTGAACCCGAACCGACGGTGACCGACGAGGAGCACGAGGTGCACGCAGCCGCACCAGGTGGACGACGTCGTGTCGGGATCGCGATGTCCTGCCTGCTGGCCGCGGTGCTGGCGGGGTGCGGGAGCGGCGGTGGCTCTGGCGAGCCGAGCGTCGGGGAGTGCACAGACGCGGACGAGGCGGTGGTGGAGCAGATCATGGACAGCGCCCGCGAGAACTTCCATCCCGTCACGCCCCGCGGACGCAGCCAGGTCCGCATCGCCGACATCGAGCTCGTCGAGGCCGGAGCAGCTCGGTTGCCCGCCGAGAAGCGCCGGTTCGGGGCGGACCAGGCCGTCGTCCTTCTCGTGTGGACCGCCTTCGGTGGCCAGGGCTCGTCCGGTGACATCCAGCGCGCGAAGGGACGAGTCCTGTTCGCCCTGGACGAGGACGGGAAGCTGCTCGGTCCGGTGGACTCGTTCAGCGCGTCGGCGTTCGACCTCCCGGTTCCGCGTGACCCCGGCTGGCTCGCGTGGGGCGACCGCTTGCGGGAGTCCCACTCGGCAGGGGTCATCCTCGGCTGCGTCGGTGAGGCCTGAGGTGGGCGGGCGAGGACTGCGGCTGGCTTGCGGCGCGATGGTGCTGTTGGGATGCGGCGCTTGCGCGGACGATGGGCCGGGGTGCGTGGAGCCGGACGAGTCTGTGCTCGAGCAGGTCATGGCCGGTGCGCGGACGAACTTCCGGCCGGAGTTCCCCGACGGCGCCACGGCAGCTCAGATCGATCACGTAGAGCTGGTCGGAAGCGTCGTGGGTCGCCTTCCGAAGGCGGACCGGAAGTTCGGAGCCGACCGGCTGGTGCTGCTGTCGGTCGACGCGGTGTTCGGCGGGGCAGACGCGTCCGACGGCATCGGAAGGGTGGCGGTCGACGTCTCGCTGGCCCTGGACGCTGACGGTGACGTGCTCGGCCCTGTCGGCACGTACTCGGCGTCCTTCTTCGACTTTCCTGCGCCCGAGGACGCGGGTTGGATCGAGTGGGGGCAGAAGGCCGAGGGGTCCGACTACTACTACGAGCTCTACGACTGCGTCGATCCGACCGCATGACGAGGCGGGTCAGAGGTGACGGTGGACGTGAAGGGACGAGGCCGATGCGTGGATGGCCGTTCGGGACGGCAGGGTCCTTGCTGCTGGTGTGCGCGACGATGGCCGCATGCGGCGGTGGCGGCACCACTGGACAACCGAGCGTCGGGGAGTGCACAGACGCGGACGTGGCGGTGGTCGAGCAGGTCATGGCTGGTGCACGCGAGAACTTTCGGCCGGTCTCGCCCGACGGTGAAGAGGGCGCGTTCATCTCGCGCATCGAGCTGATCGGAGCCCAGGAGGCGACGCTGCCGGCCGATGACCGTCGGTTCGGCGCCGAGCGGTTGATGGCCGTGAACGTCTCGACCGTCATGGGCGGCGAGGACGCTTCCGGCGACTTCGACACGATCGAGGGTCCTGTCGTGTTCGCCCTGGACTCCGAAGGACGACTGCTGGGCCCGGTCGGTACGTACACTGCGTCGATGTTCGACCTGGAAGCGCCCCAGGATCCGGGCTGGTGGGACTGGGGCGAGAAGGTCGAGGTCTCGCCCTTCGCCGGAGAGCTCTACGACTGCGTCGATCCGCGGTGACGGTGCGTCGAGGGGACGCGGCGAGGGGCCGCCTCGCGGGTGCCATGGCGTCCTTCCTGCTGGTCACGGCGCTGGCAGGCTGCGGCGGCGACGACCCCGAGCTGCCGGTGGCGACCGCCCGCACCGACCTGCCGAGAGTCACGTACGCCCTTCCCGGTGAGTGGATGAGGGCAGATCTGACCGACGAACGGCAGGTCGACAAGGCCAAGGACGAGCTGGAGGCGCGTACCGACGACGCGGCGTCCTGGCTGACCGAGGCGATCGAGCGGGGCGGGACGCTGCTCGACGTCCGCCTCCGGAGCGAGCCGTCCACGGTCCTGCTGTTCGGGTGGCCGCCGGACGAGGAGCGTGGTGATCCGTCGCTCGAGGGACTGCGCCGTCGCGTCGCGGGGAACGCGGAGGAGATCGAGCACGCCGCCGGGTACGCGGCCGTCCGTGTTCGCTCGAAGGCCGAGGACGGTGGCGAGGTGCTGACCTACTACGTCGTGCACCCGGACTCCGGCCGGATGCTGACGGTCCGGGCCACCGCCTTCGGCGCTCCGTTCGACCAGATCGACCTGGAGACCTTCGACCTGGTGGCCAGCCGCCTGTGGTGGGAGGAGCCCGCCGCGTAGGGGCGCGACGGTGCCGCGTCCCCGGGCAAGAGCCGGTCGGCGGACGTAGCGTGACGCCATGAGCTCCACCGCGCCCGGACACCGGACCCGCTCGTGAGCCGGCCGAGCGGCGGGTCCGGCGACGTCGTCGCGCCGAAGGGCGCCCGCGAGGAGCCCGAGCTGGAGGAGGCCTACGAGCGTCTGGTCGACGAGGGGCACGAGCGGCTCGACCGGCCGTTGCTCGCCCTGGTCTCGACCGGCCTGCTGGGTGGCGTCGACGTCGGGGTCGGCGTGCTCGCGTACCTCGTGGTCGACGCCGAGACCGGCGACCACCTGCTGGCGTCCCTCGCGTTCACCGTCGGCTTCGTGGCGCTGCTGCTGGCCAAGAGCGAGCTGTTCACGGAGAACTTCCTGCTGCCGGTGACGGCGGTCGTGGCCAAGGTCGGGACGTTCGCGCAGCTGATGCGACTGTGGGTCGTCTCGCTGGCGGCAAACCTGGTCGGCGGCTTCGCGATGGCCGGGATGATCGTCGTTGCCCTGCCCGACGTGCGGACCGCGGCGGTCGAGGCCGGCTCCCACTACGCGCACCTGGGGGTGTCGTGGCGGTCGTTCTTCCTGGCCGTGCTCGCCGGCGCGGTGATCACGCTCCTGACCCGGATGCAGCACGGCACGGAGAGCATGGGGGTGCGTCTGGTGCCGGCGATCATGATGTCGTTCGTCCTCGTCGGGGCCCAGCTCTTCCACTCGGTGCTCGACTCGATCCTCATGTTCGCGGGCCTGCTGACCGGCGACGCCGACTACGACTACCTCGACTGGCTGGGCGCGCTCGGCTGGTCCGTCTTCGGAAACCTCGTCGGCGGGATCGTCCTGGTCACCGGCATCCGGCTGCTGCGGATCCCGCACCGGGTCGCTGAGAGCCGCGAAGAGGGCCAGACCGGCTGAGCCGACGACGCCCCGCACACAGTCCGCAACGCGGTCCGGGACGGCGTCCAGGCGCCTAGCGTGGTCACGTGCAGGACTTTCTGCTGGTCGCGGGTCTGGTGCTCTTCCTGCTCGGTCTGCTGACCGGGCTGGCCGTCCCGGTGCTGAAGAACCCGCGGATGGGCGTGGTCAGCCACCTCCAGGGCATGACGAACGGACCGTTCCTCGTCCTGGCCGGCCTGCTGTGGCCGCGACTCGCGCTGTCGCGTCTGTGGGACGTGGTCGCGGTCGTGCTGCTCGTCTACGGCACCTACGCCAACTGGCTCGCCACCCAGCTCGGTGCCCTCTGGGGCGCGGGGAGCCGGTTCGCCCCGCACGCGACGGGTGATCACCGGGCGACGACGGGGCAGGAACGGGTCGTGGACGCGCTGCTGGTCACCCTGGCGCCGGCGATCATCCTCGCCACGGGGATCCTGATCGCCGGGTTGCTCGTCCGTCGATGACCTCGGGCCGTGCTTGCCGCGGACCCCCGTCTCAGGGCGCGTGCTCGGCTCGCCGACGCGCGAAGTGCTGCTCGAGCGCCCGGAGCGTCTCTTGGTCCAGCGCACCGTCGGGGTCGGCAGCGATGTCGCGCTGGACGTGCTCGCGGGCGGCGGCGTAGACCTCCGGTCCGACGGCGAAGGGCAGGTTGCGGACGTACCAGCGCCGGAAGACGCGTGCGCCGAGCTGCTGGAGGGCCTGGGCGACGATCCCCGGCCGACCGCGGCGGACCCAGAACCCGACCGCTCGTCCGAGGACCGACGCGATCACCAGGGTCAGGACGATGACGAGGACCGTGCTCACGATCTCGTCACTGGCGAGGTTGTCGGACGCGGACGAGAAGCCGCTGTAGTAGACCGGTACCAGCACGCCGGCCTGCTCCGCGAGCGGGCCGAGCTGCTCGGCCGTGTCGGCGAGATCGCGTAACGAGTCCAGGTCGGGCCGCCCGCTCCAGGCGTCCTCGACGTGCCCGGCCGCCTCGCGCAGGTCCAGGTCGGTCACCGCGTCCCGCGCCTGCCCGACCGAGTCGAGCGTGCTCTCGACGTCCCGCAGCGTCGCCGCCCCCTCGTCGGCCGCCTGCTGGAGCTCGGCCTGCGACGGCGTCTCGCGGTCCAGGTAGTCGATGGCGCCTTGGATCTCCTCGCGGTGGTCGAGCACGTACTTCACGTCGTGGTACTTCTCCGCGAGCGAGGGCACGGCGGCGACGGCCGCGTGGGCCTTGCCGACCGTGGTCTCCGCGTCGCTGATCAGGACGCTCACCACCGCGGCCGCGCCGTAGGCCTTGATCCCGAGCTCCAGGAGCGAGCCGCTCAGGAGCCGCCCGACCTCCAGCCTGCGTCGCAACGTCGGGAGATCGGTCCGGGTCGTCACAGCTGTCCTCCCGTCGAGCGGCAGCGCGACGCGGCGCTGCGGTCGCAAGGTTCCGACGAGGATGTCAGGAATCCCGAGGGCCGCACGTTCGGTGGCCGGGCTGTGGTCGTCGGGCTAGTTGATGATCTCGGCGCGGTTCTCGAGCAGGACGGCGAGCCGGTCCGCCCAGTCCGCGAGCGCCTCCGGGGTCAGCCGCGTCCAGTCGGTGACCTCCTCGATCACGACCAGGGGCTCACTCGTCCGGTACGACCGCGTCGGGTTGCCGGGGAACTTCTTGTCCGTGACGTTCGGGTCGTCCTCGTACGGGCCGGTGGGCTCGACGACGTACACGTGCGGTTCCGCGTCGTCCGGTCCGAGCATGGCGGCGATCTCGGCGGCGAGGCCGGCCCCGTCGAGCAGCGCGGTGAAGTAGACGTGGTTCATGACCAGCTCGGGCCGGTAGTTGGACGGACGTCCAGCGGTCAGGCGGTCACCCGGCCGGAGCTCCGCCCGGGTGCCGTGGAAGAACCGGGTCACGCGACGCCCGTCGTCCCGGCCGTGCGGAGGCGGACCTCGCGCTCCATCCGCTTCTCGTGCCGCGCGCGTCCCTTGATCGCCTCGAGCTCGCGACTCTTCGGTGGCGCGTTCGTCACCAGGCCGTCGAGCATCCGGCGGGTCGCGGCCGCGATCTCGTCGATCGCCCGCTCGAACGCCTCGGTGTTCGCCCGGGACGGCTTCGTCGAGCCGCTGACCTTCCGGACGAACTGCAGCGCGGCCTCGCGCACCTCGTCATCGGTCGTCGGCGGCTCGAAGTTGTGGAGCACGCGGATGTTCCTGCACATGCTCCGACGGTAGTCCCGGATGGCCGCAACCGGACAGGGTCGACCGCGATTCCGTCCGGCTCGGGCGGGTAGGACGAACGCGTCGTACCTGTCGGTCGCACGGCCGTGTCGCTAGCCTTCACGGACCGTCATGAGGAGGAACCCATGCTCAAGAACATCGTCGTCGGTGTGGACGACAGCGACAGCGCGCTGAGGGCCGCCCAGCGGGCCGCCGAGCTCGCCGCCACCACCGGGGCCGTGCTGCACGTCGTCTCCGCCGTGGACGACCGGCGGACGATCCCGGAGTCCGTCGACGTGCCCGAGGGCGTGGGGACGACGCCGGGCGAGCAGGCCGAGGCGATCGCCGCCCGGGTCGCCGGTTCGCTCAGCGACATCACCACCCAGGTGCACGCGTCGCCACGCCAGGGCCGTCCCGGCGAGGCGTTGGTCAGCGTGGCCAACGAGGTGGGCGCCGACCTGATCGTCGTCGGCAACCGCCGGGTCCAGGGCATCGGACGCCTGCTCGGCAGCGTGGCGACGGACGTCGCCCACCACGCGCCCTGCGACGTCTACATCGTCAAGACCGTCTGAGGTCGGCCGAGCCGCGTTCACGCATCTTCATGCGTCGTGGCTGCCCGGGCGACCCGGACGCATGAAGCTGCGTCCTCGCCGGCGCACCCTGGTGCTGCGACAGTTCGGTATGACGTCCCTGCTCGTCGACGCGCTCTCGTCGGTGCGCCGCGCCTACCGGTCCAGCGGCGCCGACCGTCCCTTCGGCGACCCGCTGCCCGCGCACGGCGTCGCGATGGAGGGCTACTTCTGGCGCTTCACCCATCCCACGGACGGGCGCGTCGTGACCGCCCTCAACGGCGTCAACCGAGCGGCGGACGGCACCTGGTCGACGCTCGGGGTCGCGGCGCACCCGGACGGGGCGCTGCGCACGCTCGTCCACCCGGCCGGTGGGCGGCGCCGGACGCGCTCGGGATCCGCTCCGGCGACGCCTTCCACGGCAGCCCCGACCGTCTGCACGTCGACCTCGGCCCGGACGCCCGCATCGACGTCGAGGTCCGCGACGCCGTGCCGTGGCCGCGGCGCAGCGTGGGCGGGTCGAGCGTCTTCCAGTCCGTGCCCGGGCTCAACCAGTACTGGCACCCGTGGCTGCTCGGCGGCGCCGCGCACGGACGCGCCACCGTCGGCGACGAGACCTGGGACCTGGACGGCTGGTCGGTCTACGCCGAGAAGAACTGGGGCAAGGGCGGCTTCCCGGACGCGTGGTGGTGGGGCCAGGCGCAGGGCTTCACCGACCCGTCGGTGTGCGTCGCCTTCGCCGGTGGCCAGGTGACCGCCGGCCCGCTGCGAACGACCGTCACCGCCCTGGTGGTGCGCCTGCCCGGCGGACGCCTGGTGCGCCTCGGCGACCCGGTCGTCTCGCCGGTGCACGCGGAGGTGGCCGACGAGCGCTGGGTCATCCGCGGACGCAGCGCGCAGTGGCGCATCGACGTGGAGGGCACCGGCGACCTGGCTCGGGCACACGTCCTGCCGGTCCCGCAGCCCGCCGAACGACGCAACATCGCCGGCGCGATCGAGCACCTGAGGGCGTCCATGCGCGTGACGGTGCGGCGACATGGTCGCCTAGTCTGGAAGGGGACGTCGGACGTCGCCGCGCTCGAGCACGGCGGCATCGAGCGCGCCCGCGCCGAGATCGCCCGCCGCGGTCACGGCCCGGACGCCGTCGAGGCGCCTCCGCTCCGATAGCCCGACCCAACAGGAAGAGGACTCGCATGCAGGTGACACAGGTCGGCATGGCCTACGCGGTCGGCGACCCCACGGCGGCCGGGCGGTGGTTCGAGCAGCAGCTGGGGTTCGGCGTCCTCGTCGACCTCGGCTGGTACGTCAGCACGCAGCACCCCGACCATCCCCAGCTCCGCGTCGACTTCGTCCGGTCCGACCAGGAGACGTGGCCCGAGCCGGTGTCCGGCGTCGCGGGCGCGATGCTCGCGCTCGTCGTCGACGACGTGGACGGTCACCACGAGCGCCTCGCGAGTGCCGACGTCCGGGTGCTCAAGCCGCTGGTCACCGAGCCGTGGGGGCAGCGACGCGTGCAGGTCGCAGGCCCGGGCGGCCTGGTGATCGAGCTCGTGCAGCCGGTCGACCCGGACCCCGCGTGGATGGCGGCGCAGGGCCTCGGCGGCTGAGCGACGCGCCCGACCGTAGGCGTCCTACTCCTCGAACTCGGCCTGCTCGGCAGCGGCCTGCTCCGCCGTGATGCCCGTGACCTCCAGGCGGACGTCGATGGTGTCTCGTCCGCGCTGCCAGCCCTGGCTGAAGTCGATCCTGTGGTCGCGCAGCACAGTGCGTCCGAGGGCGGTCGGAGTCACGCCGACCACGAGCTCGTCGCCGGGTTCGACATCGAGTCGCATGGTTGCGCCTTCAGCGGGCTTCAGCGTGGTGCAGTCGCGGGCCATGTCGTCGTCGCCGCTGCCGTAGCCGACTCCCTCGAGCGGAGGCTTCACCGCTTCCGGATCGAGCTGGCAGATCGCGTAGTCGACGCGGACGCGACCGTTGTCCTCCCCCATGTCCGGGCGGACTCCGCGGATCGTGATGCTGCTGGGCTCGTCCACGGGACCCACGTCCAACGAGTTCCACACTCGCTCGCCGATGGCCGCGTTCATGCCGATGGTGATCCCACCCTCGAACGTCTTGGACGGGTGTCGCCACCACCAGGCGATGCCCACCGCTGCCGCCAGGACCGCCAAGGCGGTCACCGCGATGAGCACTCGATGCCGCAGGTTCGTTCGCACGAGCGGATCGTCCCATCCACGCAGCCGCGCCGGGCGAGATTGGTGGGCTCTCCTGCCGGCTCGTCCTCAGGCCTCGTTCCGCAGATCGTCCAGCCACTGCTGCCAGGCGGGCTCCTCGCGCTTGACGTAGTCGGCGGCGTCCGGCGAGAACAGGTACGCGCGGACGCCCACGAGCGCCTCGTCGTCGTCCATCGCGTAGGTGAACAGGCTCAGCATCCCGGGGACCGGGTCGGTCAGGCGGACGAGCGTCTGCTCGTCGCCGATCCGCTCGACGACACCGGCCGAGCCGCGGACGTCCACGGCGTCACCCACGTCCGTCAGGCCGAGCCGCTCGTGGACGGTCGCCCACAACGTCTTCGGGTCGCCGGCGTGGGTCGAGCTGACCTCGAGCCGCGTCGCCTCCTGGCCCGGGAAGTGCGACAGGTACAGGCGCAGGTTCTCGAACCACGGCCGCCAGTTCAGGTCCATGTGCTCCCACCACTCGGACTCCCAGTCGGCGCCGGTGCCGTAGCCGCTGGTGGTCACGCGGACGACGCACGTGCCGCCGGACTGCGCCTCGACGAGGAACTCCGACGTCATCGGGCTGAGCTCGTCAGGCTCCTTGCCCATGAGCGCGGCCCAGTCCTCCTCGTAGATGAAGCGGTGGGGCGGCTCCCAGGCGGTCACCTCGCCGTCCGAGCCCATCTCCGCGCCCATGGAGAAGTGCAGCGAGCCGCCTTCGTGCTCCTCCAGCTCGGTGGGCAGGAACCAGGCACTCATGCCCTTGGCGGTGGCGATGGCGTCCCAGACCTGCTCGGGCGTGCCAGGCACCTCGACCGTGAACTGCAGGCGGTACGGGACGTTCGGGGTGGTGCTCATCTCTTCTCCTCGGGTAGGGGGTGGGAGGCGAGGACGAGCCGGTGCGGACGTCCGTCGTCGTGGTGGTACTTCGCGGTCAGGTCGAGCACCGCGGCGGTGAGCTCGTCGGCGAAGGCGGCGCGGTCCTCGGCGGACCGGAAGCCGATCCGGGTGTCGATGGTCAGGGTCGGCAGCCGCGTGCCGGACCGCCCCGGCGCGCCGCGCGAGGGCG
>NZ_JBNFNZ010000020.1:0-14845 GCF_057364525.1 Aeromicrobium sp. PFPM2_SD2 | reverse complement strand
TCCACCGCGTCGTGCGGCGCCCCGGACGCCCGCTGCTCCACGACCCGCAGGTCGCCGACCTGCTCGTCGGGTGGCTCGGCGCGCGTCCAGCCCCCATGCTGGGCGACGGCCCGCACCCGACCGAAGGAGACGCAGATGGCCGAGCGTGAGCTCATCGAGGCGAGCACCGAGATCGACGCGCCGCCCGCCGCCGTGTGGGAAGTCGTCGCCGACCTGCGCCGCATGGGGGAGCGCAGCCCGCAGTGCAAGAAGATGTTCATCCTGCGCGGCCCGGTCAGCGAGGGGACGGTCACCGTCAACCTCAACAACCGCGGCCCGCTCTGGTGGCCCACCACCTCGAAGGTCACCCGGTTCGAGCGCGAGCGGGTGCTCGCCTTCCACGTCCCGATCAACGGCACCACGTGGACGTACGAGCTCGAGCCCACCGCCACGGGGACCCGCCTGACCGAGAGCCGGCGGGTCAAGGCGCCGGGCAAGGCGATCTCCAACTTCCTGGTGAACCGCTTCATGGGCGGGGTACCCGCCTTCGAGCCGAGCTGCAGCGCGGCATCGAGCAGACCCTTGCCCAGATCAAGGCCGAGGCCGAGCGCGCGCCTACCACCGCGTAAGGTGGGCGGGCCGTCGTGCTGGCGCGACGGCTCTCGCCTCGATCGACGGCACCGCTTGATTGACCAAGGAGCACCACCCATGACGAAGCTGAAGCTCGCCGCGGCCGCCCTCGCCGCCGGTGTCCTGCTGGGCGCCTGCAGCGGCACGGGCCAGGAGGAGACCGGCGCGTCCACGGACACGTCCGACCTCACGTACGCGGTCATCACGCACGCCGCCGCCGGCGACACCTTCTGGGACCGCGTGAAGTCCGGCGCCGAGCGGGCCGGTGACGACTACGGCGTCACCGTCGACTACTCCGGCTCCAACGACCCGGCCGAGCAGTCGCAGCTCATCGACAACGCGGTGGCCAAGGACGTCGACGGCATCGTCGTCTCGATGGCCAACCCCGACGGCCTCGAGGCCAGCATCAAGAAGGCCGTCGCCGCAGGCGTCCCGGTCGTCACCATCAACTCCGGCCAGGAGCGCTCGGCCGAGTTCGGCGCGATCACCCACATCGGCCAGTCCGAGACGATCGCGGGCGAGGAGACCGGCAAGGAGCTCAAGGCCGCCGGCTGGAAGAACGCCCTGTGCGTCATCCACGAGGCCGGCAACGTCGGTCACGAGACGCGCTGCAAGGCCGCCGCTCAGGCGCTCGGCGCGACGATGACCAACCTGCAGGTCGACGGCACCAACGACGCCGAGGTCAAGGCCACCATCAAGGCCAAGCTCCAGGCCGACACGAGCATCGACGGCGTGCTGACGCTGGGCGGCCAGTACGGCATGGACGCCGTCGGCGCGGTCGACGAGGCCGGCAGCGAGGCGCAGGTCGCCACGTTCGACCTCACCGAGGACGTCATCGGTGCGATCAAGGACGGCTCGATCCTGTTCGCGGTCGACCAGCAGCCCTACGTCCAGGGCTACCTGGGCGTGACGACGCTGTACCTCAAGGACATCAACGGCAACGACGTCGGCGGCGGCCAGCCGGTCAACTCCGGTCCGGCCTTCGTCACCAAGGACACCGTCGACACGGTCGCGAAGTTCGCCGAGAACGGCACCCGCTGACGCATGAGCGACGTAGCGCTGACGTCGAGCACCTCGCCGCTGCGCCGCCTGCTGGCGCGTCCGACCACGGGCGCGCTGGTGGCGGCGCTGGCGGTGCTGGTCTTCTTCACCGTCCAGACCGACACGTTCATGACCGCCTCCGGGGCGGGCGTGTGGCTGGAGTCGGCGTCCCGCTTCGGCATCATGGCCGTCGCGGTGGCGCTGCTGATGATCGGCGGTGAGTTCGACCTCTCGGCCGGCGTCATGACCGGCTTCACCGCGCTGTGGGTCGGCATCTGCACCACGCAGTACGGGCTCAACGTGTGGGCTGCCGTGCTGCTCTCGCTCGTCGTGGCGCTCGCCGTCGGCGCGCTCAACGGCTACCTGGTCATGCGCACCGGGCTGCCCAGCTTCATCATCACGCTCGGCACCCTCTTCGTGGTGCAGGGCGTCGACCTGGCCGTCACCAAGCTGCTGACCGGCGAGGTCGCCATCCAGGGCATGGCCAAGGTGCCGTTCTACGACTCGGTCCAGCCGATCTTCGGCGGCTCGGTCGAGATCGCCGGCGGCACGTTCTACGTCTCCATCCTGTGGTGGGTCGCGTTCACCGCGCTCGCCAGCTGGGTGCTGCTGCGCACGCGCGCCGGCAACTGGATCTTCGCCGTCGGCGGCGACCTGGACGCGGCCCGCGCGGTCGGCGTGCCGATCCTCAAGACCAAGATCGGGCTGTTCATGCTGACCGCCGGCGCGGGCTGGCTGGTCGGCATGATCTCGTTGTTCCGCACGTCCACCGTGCAGGCCAACACCGGCGTGGGCCAGGAGTTCATCTACATCATCTGCGCCGTCGTCGGCGGCTGCCTCATGACCGGTGGCTACGGCTCGGCGTTCGGCGCGTCCCTGGGCGCGCTCATCTACGGCATGACGTTCATGGGCATCAACGCGGCCCAGTGGGACAACAACTGGCTGCGCACGTTCCTGGGGGCCATGCTGCTCGGCGCGGTGCTGGTCAACCTGTGGGTGCGCAAGCAGGCGGAGGCGACGCGATGACCACCCCCCTGATCGAGGTCCGCTCCATCGGCAAGCGCTACGGCGGCGTCACGGCGCTCGAGGACGTCTCCACGACGGTCTCGGCCGGCGAGGTCACCTGCGTGCTGGGCGACAACGGGGCGGGCAAGTCGACGTTCATCAAGATCCTGTCCGGCGCCCACCAGCACACCGACGGCGAGCTGCTCGTCGACGGCGAGCCCACCTCGTTCGCCAACCCGCGCGCCGCGCTCGACGCCGGCATCGCCACCGTCTACCAGGACCTCGCCGTCGTGGCGCTCATGCCGGTGTGGCGCAACTTCTTCCTCGGCTCGGAGCTCACGAAGGGCCGGGGCCCGCTCCGCCGCCTCGACGTCGACCGCATGAAGCAGGTGACGCTGGACGAGATGGCGTCCATGGGCATCACCCTGCGCGACGTCGACCAGCCGATCGGGACGCTCTCGGGCGGCGAGCGCCAGTGCGTCGCCATCGCCCGGGCCGCGTACTTCGGCGCGCGGGTGCTGATCCTGGACGAGCCGACGGCCGCGCTGGGCGTCAAGCAGTCCGGCGTCGTGCTGCGCAACGTCGCCGCGGCCCGCGAGCGCGGGCTGGGCGTCGTGCTCATCACCCACAACCCGCACCACGCGTACCCGGTCGGCGACCGCTTCCTGCTGCTGCGCCGCGGCCGGAGCATGGGCGAGTACGCCAAGGCCGACATCACGCTCGAGGAGCTGACCTCGATGATGTCCGGCGGCGCCGAGATGGAGGCGCTCACCCACGAGCTCCAGCGTCCTGAGGCCCCGGTCGCCACCCGCACCGCCGACGAGGCCTGAGCGTCGTCTGCCGACAGCGAACAGGTGCGGGTCACGCGTGTGTTCGCGTGGTCGGCCGTCTAGGGTCGTGGACGTGAACCCTGAGACGACACCCCGCATGGCCGCCGACGCCGGCCCCTCGGACCTCGACGGCCACATCTACAACCGTCTGCTGAAGGAGCGCATCGTCTTCCTCGGCTCGGAGGTGCGCGACCAGAACGCGAACGCGATCTGCGCGCAGATGCTGCTGCTGAACGCCGAGGACCCGACGGCCGACATCTTCCTGTACATCAACAGCCCGGGTGGTTCCGTGGACGCCGGCATGGCGATCTACGACACCATGCAGTTCATCTCCAACGACGTCGCCACCGTCGGCATGGGCCTGGCCGCCTCCATGGGCCAGTTCCTGCTGGCCGCCGGCACCAAGGGCAAGCGCTACGCCCTGCCGCACGCGCGCATCATGATGCACCAGCCCTCGGGCGGCATCGGTGGCTCGGCCTCCGACATCCGCATCCAGGCCGAGCAGAGCAAGCTGCTCAAGAAGCAGCTGACCGAGCTCCAGTCGCTGCACACCGGCCAGAGCGTCGAGCAGATCGACCTCGACTCCGACCGGGACCGCTGGTTCACCCCGGTGCAGGCCAAGGAGTACGGCTTCATCGACCACGTGTCACCCGCGCGGCCGACGTCACGACAGGAGAAGTGCAGTGAGCTACTACATCCCGCAGTGGGAGGAGCGCACCTCCTACGGCTTCCGCCGGATCGACCCGTACGCGAAGCTGTTCGAGGACCGCATCATCTTCGTCGGCACCCCGATCAGCGACGACGTCGCCAACGCCGTCATGGCCCAGCTGCTGTGCCTGCAGCAGATGGACCCCGACCGCGACATCCAGCTGTACATCAACAGCCCCGGTGGCTCGTTCACCGCGATGACGGCGATCTACGACACGATGCGCTACCTCAAGCCCGACGTGCAGACCGTGTGCCTGGGCCAGGCGGCCTCGGCCGCCGCGGTGCTGCTCGCCGCCGGCACGCCGGGCAAGCGCTACGCGCTGCCGAACAGCCGCATCCTCATCCACCAGCCCTACACCGAGGGCACCGGCGGCCAGATCTCGGACCTGGAGATCCAGGCCGACGAGATCCTGCGCATGCGCAGCCTGCTGGAGAGCATGCTCTCCGAGGCCACCGGCAAGGACGTGGAGCAGATCAGCCGCGACGTCGAGCGCGACAAGATCCTGACCGCCGAGCAGGCCGTGGAGTACGGCATCGTCGACCAGGTCTTCGACTCGCTCAAGACGCCCGCCGTCTGAGCAGCGACGCCTCGTCACGAGGGCCCCGGACGTCACCGACGTCCGGGGCCCTCGTGCGTCAGACGGCGCAGGGCCCGTGCGCCGTCAGCGAACACGCGCTTGACCTGCGTGTCAGCGGGGTACGGGACGACTAAGGTCAAGGAGTCGTCCGGCGATGGTGTGCCGGACGAGACGCATCGAGAGAGGATCGGCCTCGTGGCACGGATCGAGACGGCAGACCTGCTCAAGTGCTCCTTCTGCGGGAAGAGCCAGAAGCAGGTCAAGAAGCTCATCGCCGGACCCGGCGTCTACATCTGCGACGAGTGCATCGACCTGTGCAACGAGATCATCGAGGAGGAGCTCTCCGAGGGCTCCGAGGTGAGCCTGGGCGAGCTGCCCAAGCCGCGCGAGATCTACGACTTCCTCGACGAGTACGTCATCGGCCAGGACCGGGCCAAGCGCTCGCTGGCCACGGCGGTCTACAACCACTACAAGCGCGTCCAGGCGCAGGCCGCCGGCGGCCGGGCCAAGGACGAGCAGGTCGAGCTGGCCAAGTCCAACATCCTCATGGTCGGCCCCACCGGATGCGGCAAGACCTACCTGGCCCAGACCCTGGCGCGCATGCTGAACGTCCCGTTCGCCATCGCCGACGCCACGGCGCTGACCGAGGCCGGCTACGTCGGCGAGGACGTCGAGAACATCCTGCTCAAGCTCATCCAGGCCGCCGACTACGACGTCAAGAAGGCCGAGACGGGCATCATCTACATCGACGAGATCGACAAGATCTCGCGCAAGGCCGAGAACCCGTCGATCACCCGCGACGTCTCGGGCGAGGGCGTGCAGCAGGCGCTGCTGAAGATCCTCGAGGGCACCACCGCCTCGGTGCCGCCGCAGGGCGGGCGCAAGCACCCGCACCAGGAGTTCATCCAGATCGACACGACGAACGTGCTGTTCATCGTGGGCGGCGCGTTCGCCGGCCTGGAGGAGATCATCGAGCAGCGTGCGGGCAAGACCAGCCTCGGCTTCAACGCCGAGCCGGTGCGCGTCGCCGACGCCGACAAGACCAAGACCTACTCCAAGGTGCAGCCGACCGACCTGCTCAAGTTCGGCCTCATCCCCGAGTTCATCGGCCGCCTGCCGGTCATCGCCGCCGTCGACAAGCTCGACCGCGAGGCGCTCGTCGCGATCCTCACCGAGCCGCGCAACGCCCTGGTCAAGCAGTACCAGCGGCTGTTCGAGATCGACGGCATCGAGCTGGAGTTCAGCGACGACGCGATCAACGCCATGGCCGACCTGGCCCTCGAGCGCGACACCGGTGCCCGCGGCCTGCGCTCGATCCTGGAGGACGCGCTGCAGCAGGTCATGTTCGAGATCCCGAGCCGCGAGGACGTGGCGAAGGTCGTCGTCGACGCCGCCAGCGTGCGCGGCGAGGGCGAGCCGACCGTCATGACCCACGACGAGCTCGGGCGCAAGGCTTCGTGAGCCGCGTCGACGTCACGCTGCTCGGCGCCACCGGGTTCACCGGCGGCCTGACCGCGCAGTACCTCGCCGAGCACGTGCCCGCGGGCACCCGCTGGGCGATCGCCGGACGCAGCCGCGACAAGCATCGAGCGGGTCGCGGGACGCGCTCTCGGCGGCCGGTGGCACCCGGCCCGAGCTGCGCGTCGCCGACGTCGAGGACGCCCGCTCGATGCGCGAGCTGGCGAGGGCACGCGGGTGCTGGCCACCACGGTCGGGCCCTACCTGCAGCACGGCGAGGCCGCCGTCCAGGCCGCGGCCGCCGCCGGCACCGACTACGTCGACCTCACCGGCGAGCCGGAGTTCGTCGACCGCACCTGGCTGCGCCACCACCGCACCGCCGAGGCGTCCGGCGCGCGCCTCGTGCACGCGTGCGGCTTCGACTCGGTGCCGTACGACCTCGGCGTGCTGTGGACCGTCGAGCAGCTCCCCGACGACGTCCCGATCACCGTGCGCGGCTACATCCGCTCCAACGCCGCGTTCTCCGGCGGCACCTACCACTCGGCCGTCGGCGTCTTCGGACGCCTCGGCCAGGCCAAGCGCACGGCCGCGGAGCGCCGGCGGCTCGAGCCGCGTCCCGCCGACCGGCGGGTCAAGGGCGGCGGCTCGTTCGGCAAGGGGCCCGGCGGCGTGGGCTACGCCGTGCCGCTGCCCACGCTCGACCCCCAGGTCGTGCTGCGCTCGGCCCGCGCGCTGCCCGCCTACGGGCCCGACTTCCGCTACGAGCACTTCGCCCACGTCAAGAAGGCCCGCACCCTCGCGGTGGCCGGGGCGGGGCTGGGCGTCGCCTTCGCGGCCGCCCAGCTGCCGCCCACGCGGGCGCTGCTCCTGCGCGCCGCCCAGCAGGGCGAGGGACCCGACGAGGCCCGTCGCGAGCGCTCGTACTTCCGGCTCGTGCTCGAGGCGCAGGCCGGCGACCAGCACCTGCGCACCCAGGTGAGCGGCGGCGACCCGGGCTACACCGAGACGTCCAAGATGCTCGCCGAGTCGGCGCTCTCGCTGGCGTTCGACGACCTGCCCGAGGTCGCCGGCCAGACGACGACCGCGGTGGCGATGGGCGACGCGCTGATCGACCGGCTGCAGCGCGCCGGCATCGGCTTCGACGTCCTCGACTGACGTCTTTGCCGCTCCTTAGCCCCGACCAGGGACGCCGTTGGGCGCCCGGCGGGCACGGTGGTGGGGTCCCCGAGAGAAGGAGCCCCACCGTGAAGAAGTCCACCCGTGCCGTGGCCGCGGCCGCTGCCGTCGTCGTCGTGGGTGCCGGAGCCGGCGCCTGGTGGTGGTCGGCGTCGGCCGACGACGCCCGTGCGCACCCGACGGCACCTGCGCCGCCGCCCGCTACCAGCTGGAGGCCGAGGACGAGGACGGCGACCGCGTCGACGTCTCGTTCGAGCTGCAGACCGCCACGCCCGGTGAGTTCGGCGGCTTCCGCGTGGGCTGCGACGGCGTGTACGCGGTGGGCGTCGGGCCCTGCCCGACGAGGCCGCGGGCTTGCGCGTGGTCAGCTTCGAGCCCGGGCCCGACGACGACGTCGACGCCGTGTTCGCGCGCGGCGGCCGCTCGATCGAGCTCGAGGTGTTCTGCAACCAGGGACGCCCGACGCTCGCCGAGCAGGAGGAGCACGAGCTCGCCGACGAGTGAGGCGACGCGGGACGACGAAGGGCCCTCCCCGAACGGGGAGGGCCCTTCGTCGTCGGTGCCGGGCTACTCGGCGGCGGCCAGCGTCGCCTCGACCTGCACCTCGCCGTCGGCGGCCTCCAGCGCGACGTCACCGGTGACCTTGCCGGCGGCGCGGACGTCGTCGAGCGCGAGCGCGAGCCGTCGAGGTCGTCCTGCGGCGCGCGGACGACCAGGGCGGTCACCTCGGTGCGCTGGCTGACCTTGGCGACCGACTTGGCGCCGCGGACCCCGGCGAGGGCCTGTGCGGCCACGTCGAGCACGCGCTGGTCGGCGACCGGGGTGCCGAGGTCGTCGGGGGTCGGCCAGGCCGACCGGTGGATCGAGCCCTCCTGCCACCACGACCAGACCTCCTCGGTCACGTACGGCAGGAACGGCGCGAGCAGGCGCAGCTGCACCGACAGGGCCTGGGCGAACGCGGCCTTCGCCGACTCGCCGCCGGCGTCGGTGCGGCGGGCGCGCTCCTTGACCAGCTCGAGGTAGTCGTCGCAGAAGTCCCAGAAGAACTTCTCGGTGACCTCCAGGGCCGAGGCGTAGTCGTAGGCCTCGAGGTGCTCGGTGGCCGTCGTGACGACGCCGCGCAGCCGGTCGAGCATCGCCAGGTCGACGGCCTCGGTGACGCGGGCGGCGTCCAGGTACGAGGCGTCGGCGCCCAGGCCGTACGCGTCCTCGGCGGCCAGCACGAACTTGCTCGCGTTGAGCACCTTCATGGCCAGGCGGCGGCCGACCTTCATCTGCGCCTCGTCGAACGGCGAGTCCGCGCCCGGACGGGCACCCGCGGCGCGCCAGCGGACGGCGTCGGCGCCGTACTTGGTGAGGATCTCGTCGGGGACGACGACGTTGCCCTTGGACTTGGACATCTTCTTGCGGTCGGGGTCGACCACGAAGCCCGACAGCGCCGTGTGGCTCCACGGCACGCGGCCGAACTCCTGGTGCGAGCGCACGACGGTGCTGAACAGCCAGGTGCGGATGATGTCGTGGCCCTGGGGGCGCAGGTCCATCGGGAAGGTGCGCTCGAACAGCTCGGGGTCGCGCTCCCAGCCGCACACGATCTGCGGGGTCAGCGACGAGGTGGCCCAGGTGTCGAGCACGTCCGGGTCGGCCATGAAGCCGCCGGGGACGCCGCGCTGGTCCTCGTCGAAGCCGTCGGGGGCCTGCGACGCGGGGTCGACCGGCAGCTGGTCCTCGCGGGCCAGGATGGGGTCGTCGTAGACCGGCTCGCCGGCCTCGTCCAGGCGGTACCAGACCGGGAACGGGATGCCGAAGAAGCGCTGGCGCGAGACGAGCCAGTCGCCGTTGAGGCCCTCGATCCAGTTGGTGTAGCGCGACTGCATGTAGCCGGGCACCCAGGTCATCTCGTCGCCGCGGGCCACGAGCGCCTTGCGCAGGTCGGCGTCGCGGCCGCCGTTGGCGATGTACCACTGGCGGGTGGAGACGATCTCCAGCGGCTTGTCGCCCTTCTCGTAGAAGTTCGCCATGCGCTGGGTCGGCTGGGGCTCGCCGTCCAGGTCGCCGCTCTCACGCAGGGCCTGGACGACCAGCTCGCGAGCGCTGAACGTCGTCTTGCCCGCCAGCTCGGCGTACAGGGCGCGGCCGGCGTCGGTGGCGATCCAGGCGGGCACGTCGGGCAGGATGCGGCCGTCGCGGCCGATGACCGTGCGGTTGGGCAGCTGCAGCTCGCGCCACCACTGGACGTCGGTGAGGTCGCCGAAGGTGCAGCAGTGCACGATGCCCGAGCCCTTGGTCGGGTCGGCCAGCGTGTGCGCGACGACCGGCACCTCGACGCCGAAGATCGGCGACGTCGCGGTCGTGCCGAACAGGTGCTGGTAGCGCTCGTCGTCGGGGTGCGCGATCAGCGCGACGGCGGCCGGCGTGAGCTCGGGACGCGTGGTCTCGACGTGGACCTTCGTGCCGTCGGCCAGGTGGTAGGCCACGCGGTGGTAGGCGCCCGGGTACTCGCGCGCCTCGAGCTCGGCCTGGGCCACGGCGGTCTGGAAGGTGACGTCCCACAGCGTGGGGGCGTCCTGCTGGTAGGCCTCGCCGCGGGCCAGGTTGCGCAGGAACGCGCGCTGGCTGGTGGCCTGGGCCTCGTCGCCGATGGTCGTGTAGGTCTGCGTCCAGTCCACGCTCAGGCCCAGCGTGCGCCACAGCGACTCGAAGACCTTCTCGTCCTCGACCACCAGGCGGGTGCACAGCTCGATGAAGTTGCGCCGGCTGATCGGGACCTGCTTCTTCGGGTCCGGCTTCTGCGGCGGGGTGAAGTCGGGCTCGTACGGCAGGGACGGGTCGCAGCGCACGCCGAAGTAGTTCTGGACGCGGCGCTCGGTGGGCAGGCCGTTGTCGTCCCAGCCCATCGGGTAGAACACCTCCTTGCCGCGCATGCGCTGGAAGCGCGCGACGAGGTCGGTGTGCGTGTAGCTGAAGACGTGCCCGACGTGCAGCGAGCCCGAGACGGTCGGGGGCGGGGTGTCGATCGAGTAGACGTCCGCCCGATCCTTGCTGCGGTCGAAGCGGAACGTGCCCTGCTCCTCCCACCGCTGGGACCAGGTGGCCTCCAGGCCCTCGAGGACAGGCTTCTGCGGCACGGCGTTCATGAGGCCTCAGTCTAGGTGCGCACCGCCTCGCGACTCTGCTCGGGCGGCGTCTGCGCCGCGCCGTCCGTGCGCGCGAGCCGGCTCGGCCACCAGATGTGCCGTCCGACGTCCAGGTTCAGCGCCGTCACCAGCACCGAGCGCACGACGATGGTGTCGAGCAGGACGCCCAGCGCGACGACGAACCCGAGCTCGGCCAGGAACACGATCGGCAGGGTCGCCAGCGCCGCGAACGTGCCGGCCAGCACCAGCCCGGCCGACGTGATGACGCCGCCCGTCGCGGCCAGGCCGAGCAGGGCACCGCGCCGGGTGCCGTGGCGCAGCGACTCCTCGCGGACGCGGGTCATGAGGAAGATGTTGTAGTCGATGCCGAGCGCCACGAGGAACACGAACGCGAAGAGCGGGAACGACGTGTCGGTGCCGGCGAAGCCCAGCACGTGGCGGAAGACGAGCGCGCTGATCCCCAGGGCCGCGCCGAACGACAGCACCACCGTGCCGAGCAGGACGAGCGGGGCGCTGATCGCCCGCAGCAGCAGGCCGAGGATGAGCAGCACCGCCACGAGCACGACCGGGATGATCACGGCGTTGTCGCGCGCCGAGGCGCGCTGCACGTCCAGGTTCACCGCGGTGTTGCCGCCGACCAGGGCGTCGGCGCCGTCGAGCGCGTGCAGCTCGTCGCGGGGCGCGGTCGATGGTGTCGGCCGCGGCGTCGGAGTCGGCCGCGTCGGCGAGCGTGGCCTCGATGTAGGCCAGCCCGTCCCGCACGACCGGCTTCGTCACCGTGCCCGGCGCGATCCCGTCCACGCGGCCGAGCGTCGTGGCGACCTGCTCGGCGGCCGCGGCGTCGCTGACCACCTGCACCGGGTTGCCGGCGCCGCCGGGGAAGTGCTCGGCCAGCACCTCGCCGGCCTCGATCGAGGGCTGGTCCGAGGTGAACGTGTCGGCGTTCGACAGCCCGGTCGCGTTGAGCTGGACGATGCCGAGCGCGCAGGCCGCCAGCGCGACGCTGGTGCCGACCCACACCGCGCGGGGGCGGCGGTCGATGCGGTGGCCGACGCGGCCCCACAGGCTGCGCTCGCCGCGGTCGGGGGTCGCCGTGGTGCGGGACGCCGGCCAGAAGACCCACCGCCCGAAGATGACGAGCAGCGACGGGAGCAGCGTCAGCATGACCACGACGGCGACGAGGATGCCGGCCGCGGCGACCGGCCCGAGGCTGCTGGTCGAGTTCATCTCGGCGAACAGCAGGCACAGCAGGCCGACGACCACGGTGGCCCCGGACGCCACGATGGCGGGCGTCGCGTGGTGCAGCGCGTGGCGCATGGCCTCCGAGCGCCGCTCGAAGTGGTGCAGCTCCTCGCGGTAGCGGGCGATGAGCAGCAGGGCGTAGTCGGTGCCGGCGCCGAACACCAGCACGGTGAGGATGCCGGCGCTCTGCGCGTTGACGGTCAGCCCGGCGTCGGCCAGCAGGTACACGACGCCCTGGGCGATGCCCAGGCTGACCAGGCCGCAGAACAAGGGGATCAGCCACAGCACCGGGCTGCGGTAGGTGAGCAGCAGCATGAGCACGACGACGCCCATCGCGGCCAGCAGCAGGACCCCGTCGATGCCGGCGAAGGCGTCGGCCTGGTCGGCGCCGAGCGCCGCCGGGCCGGCGACGTGCAGCACCAGGCCGTCCGGGACGTCCTCGGTGGCCACGTCGCGCAGGTCGTCGACGAGGTCGGGCAGCGCGTCCCAGCCGTCGTCGCCGACGGTGAACGTCACCACGAGCTGGGCCGCCTCGCCGTCCTCGGAGCGGATCGGCCCCACCACCTCCGGGGAGACGGTCTCGACGGACGTGGCCCGCTGGCCGGCCGCGGCGACGGCGGCCAGGTCGTCGGCGGTCAGGCCGCCGTCGCGGGTGTACAGCAGCACGGCCGGGATGGCCTTGGAGTCGGCGAAGGCCGCCGACTTCTCGATGACCTGGGTCGACTCGGCCGAGCCGGGCAGCCAGGAGCCCACGTCGTTGTCCTCGACCTCGGAGAGCCGGCTGCCCAGCGAGCCGAGCGCGCCGGTGAGGACGACGGCGGTGACGAGCACCGCCCACGGGAGCCAGCGGCGGGTGATCCACCCGGCGGTCGAACGGGACATGGGCGCTCCTGAGCACGTGAGGTGAGGGCGTCCCGAGCACGTCCAGGTCAGGTCTCATGATGCGCCTTCGCACCGACAGGATCGATACCCGGAAGATCCCTGGTTCCGCCCCTGGGACCGCGCTGGCCGGGCCTGGGATACTGGCCCCGATGAGACCTACCTACCCCGAGGTCGAGCGCGCCCTGCTGGGACGCTGGCCCGAGACGAAGCTCGAGCCGTCGCTGGACCGCGTCCGCGCGCTCATGGACCTGCTCGGCGAGCCGCAGCGGGCGTACCCGGTCGTGCAGCTGACCGGCACGAACGGCAAGACGTCCACGAGCCGGATGATCGACACGCTGCTGCGTGAGCGCCAGCTGCGCACGGGCCGGTTCACCAGCCCTCACCTGCTGTCGATGACCGAGCGCATCAGCCTCGACGGGGAGCCGCTGAGCGAGGACGCCTTCGTCGACGCCTTCGCCGACGTCGCCGCGTACGCGCAGATCGTCGACGACTCCTCGGCGCAGCACGGCGGTGCGCCGCTGTCGTTCTTCGAGACCGTCGTGGCGATGGCCTACGCCGCCTTCGCCGACGCGCCGGTCGACGTCGCCGTGGTCGAGGTCGGCATGGGCGGCACCTGGGACGCGACGAGCGTCGCGGAGGCGGCCCTGGCCGTGGTCACGCCGATCGACGTCGACCACGCCAAGTACCTGGGCGACTCGCCCGAGCTGATCGCGATCGAGAAGGCCGGCATCATCCACGCCGGCGCCCAGGCGGTGCTGGCCGACCAGCGCCCCGAGGTCATGGACGTCCTGCTGCGCCGCGCGGCCGAGGTGGGCGCGACCGTCCACCGCCAGGGCGTCGACTTCGGCGTCGCCGAGCGCGTGCCGGCCCTCGGCGGCCAGGTGGTCACCTTCGAGGGCCTGGGCGGCCGCTACGAGGACGTCTTCCTGCCGCTGCACGGCGCCCACCAGGCACAGAACGCGGCCGTGGCGCTGGCCGCGGTCGAGGCGTTCACCGGCGCCGGCGAGCTCGAGGCGTCCCTCGTCCAGTCCGCGTTCGCGTCGGTCACCTCGCCCGGACGCCTGGAGGTCGTGCGCCGCAGCCCCACCGTGCTGCTCGACGCCGCCCACAACCCGCACGGCGCCGCCGCCCTGGTCGACGCGGTGCAGGAGGCGTTCGCGTTCAGCCCGCTCGTCGGCGTCGTCGGCATGATGGCCGACAAGGACGTCGAGGGCATCCTGCGCGTGCTCGAGCCGCTGCTCGCGACCGTGGTCGTCACGCAGAGCTCCTCGGACCGCTCCATGCCGGCCGCCGAGCTGGCCGAGGTGGCCACCGACCTGTTCGGCGAGGACCGGGTCGTGCTCGCCCCGGCCCTGGACGACGCGGTCGCGACCGCGATCAACCTCGCGGAGTCCGCCGAGGGCTACGAGGAGGCGCTGGGCAGCGGCGGCGTGCTCGTCACCGGGTCGGTCGTCACGGTCGGCGAGGCCCGCGTGCTGCTGGGAGGCGGCGCCGCGTGAAGCACATGTGCCAGGCGATCCTCGTCTTCGAGGCGATCCTGTTCGGCCTGTCGATCCCGATCCTGGTCCACCTGGCCGACGTCCCGACCGAGGTCGCGGTCGCGGTGGGCAGCGTCCTGGCCGTGCTCGCGCTGGTCACGACCGGCCTGTTCCGCCGCGGCGCCGTCGGCGACGTGCTCGGCTGGGTCGTGCAGGTCGGGTTCGTCGCGCTCGGCCTGCTGCACCCGGCGTTCTTCTTCGTCGGGGGCATGTTCGCACTGCTGTACTGGGGCGGATGGGCGCTCGGCCGCAAGATCGTCGCCGACCGCGAGCGCTGGGCGGCGGAGGGCTCGGGCCCGGCCTGAGCCCGGTGGCGGGCGTCACACCCCGACGTACAGTGGGGGCGTGGTCCGTGCACTGGTGGTCGCCGACGAGGTCGTGGAGCAGCTCTACGACGTCTCGGTCCGGCGCTACCGGCCCGACCTCGTCCTGGCCGCCGGCGACCTGCCCTGGGCCTACCTGGAGTTCCTGTCCTCGGCGCTCGACGTCCCGGTCGTCTTCGTGCCCGGCAACCACGACGCCGCCATCCTCATCGGCGGCATCTGGCCGGCGATCATGCAGTCCTTCCAGGTGCGTCCGTCGCAGCCGGACAAGGAGGGGCCGTACATCGCGCGCAACATCGAGGCGACGCGCGACGCGTACGA